>DMQP01000082.1 GCA_003455655.1 Treponema sp.
TTTTTACCAACCCTACAGTTCTTGTTTGTAGATGCCTATGCGTCTTCGGTAGTCAACAACCTTCTGAATTATTTCTTCAGGCGTATCCTTTACGACAATTTGATTACCGGAAAGCAAAGAGATTGTAAGGTCAGGTTTTTCTTCCATACTTTCAATCTGATGGGGGTTTATCCAGTACTTTTTGCCATTCAGACGCGTAACTTCTATCATATCTTATATAATGTACCGTATTGTCCAAACCGTCAAGTACTTTACCCCATTTATTTATCGGATTTTTTCCCTTTCTTCTTAAAGCAATAATTCTTTGTTATAAAACAGATTTGTAATTGCTAAATCTGACTTTTAGCGTTACAGTTTAAAACATGAAAAGCAAGATATTGATTATTGAAGACGTACCCGAAATGGCTCAACTGGTAAGCATGTACATGAAAAAAGCTGGCTTCGAATGCCTTGCCTGTGAATCTGCCGAAATTGCACTGCAAAAACTTGCCGAAGGTTGGAAGAGTGACTTAATACTTTTAGATTTAAACCTTCCTGGCATGAGCGGTCTTGATTTTCTAAAAAAGTTCCGCCAAGAATACCGAACAACAATTCCTGTTATAATTGTATCTGCACGGGACGCAGATGAAGACATTATTGCTGGTTTGGGGTACGGAGCAGATGACTTTGTTACAAAACCCTTTAGCCCCAAAGTACTTGTTGCTCGGGTTAAAGCAAAACTAGAACGATTAGCGGCAACAGAAGCTGCAAGCGAAGAAACAGTTACCTTTGGCCCCTACACTGTTTACTGCAACAGTTGCGTCTTAAAAAAGGGAACAGAAAAAATTCCTCTTTCTACAAAAGAATATGAAGTTCTCGAATTTCTTTTTAGACACGAAGGACAAGCTTTAACTCCAGACACTATTTACAGCGGAGTATGGAAATCTCAGTATGGAGATTTAACCGCCGTTGCTGTTTACATTCAGCGCTTACGAAAAAAAATAGAAGAAGATCCTGCTCATCCTAAATACATTACAACAATGTTTGGTATGGGATATAAATTCGTAAGAGAGGATAAGGCATGAGAATTCGAACTCAATTTAAACTACTCATTGCAACAATTATTATTATTCCAACTCTCTGTCTTATTTTTATTCCTCTACACTACTATTTAACTTCATCGCAGCGTTACTTAATGCAAGGCTACAAACAAATACGCAATATAGAAAATCTTGACATAAGTGACGACGACTGGAACACTTTGGAAGAACAACTTAAAAATATTCCCGACGATGTGCAAGTTGCTGTTCTTTATGAAAACAAAGTACTCATTTCAACAATTGAAGAACTACCCGAAGGAAGTGAACTCAGTGTGTTTGATCTCTTTGACATAATACACTCTACCTCTCATTCTTACGACTATCAAATGCAATCTCCCTTACACCGAAACCGCATGATGTACGAAAGACCAGACCTTAAGCCTGTAGAAAAACCGAACATAAAGCCAGACGAAAAGCCAGGAGAACTTACAGACATAAACACAGAGTCTCATTTTTTTGTTATAAGCAGAACTCCTATTCCCACAAGAGAAGCAAAACTTGAAAACTTGCGAAGTGTTTACATTCCACTTTTTCTAACACTGTCTGCTTTTGTTATATTTTGCATAGTCTACTTAATTAGACTGTCTCGCACTATTTCTTCATCAATTACGATTCTTGAACATAACACTCAACGCATTGCTCAGGGGGAACTGGACAAAAGTCTTTCGCAAAATGTAAAAAAAGGTTACAGCAACGAAATAACCTCTCTTACACAAAGCATTGAAAAAATGAGACAATCGCTCAAAGAAGATCAAGAAAAACAAAGCCGCTTTATTATGGGCATAAGTCACGACTTACGAACGCCAGTTGCCCTTATTAAAGGCTACACAGAAGCAATTTCTGATGGCGTTGTAGCTGACATAGATTCTGTAAAAAATTCACTTGATGTTATTCATACAAAAGCTGATCAGCTGGAAGGAATGATAAACACACTTATCGATTATGTAAAACTAAATGACACAGACTGGAGACAAACACTGGTTAAACAAGCACTTCTTCCTCTTCTTGAAGAATTTGCACAAGGCGCGCGTCTTACCGGAGAAGTCTACAAACGCAACATAGAAACAGATATACACATTAACGAAAACACATGTCTTACCATGGACAGAACATTAGTTATGCGGGCTTTAGAAAATTTATTCAGTAACGCCGTCCGTTATACTCAGGAAGGACAAAGCATAAGCATTAAAGCATCACAAACAGAAGAAAACATTTTTATAAGTGTTAGTGACACGGGTTGTGGCATTCAACCCAAAGATTTAGAACATGTCTGGGAACTCTTTTACCGGGGAACCAATTCACGAAGAGAACAAGGCATGGGCATTGGTCTGTCTACCGTAAAAAATATAATTGACACTCACGGATGGAACATAAGTGTTTCTTCTGAAAGCGAAAAAGGAAGCACCTTTACTATTACAATTCCGACAGAACCTTGTGTTCAGACAAAAACGATTCAATAAGTTGTTTAATTGTTTTTAGATCGGTAACAGAAACTTTTTGCGCTTGAGGAATTCCTCTCATAAATGTAATTTGTTTTTTTGCATACTTTCTGCTGTCTAATTTTATGCGTGAACAAATTTGTGCTTTTGTTTTTAAGGACGAATCAAAAAACTCTCTATAACCAATTGCTTTCATGCCTGGAGTTTCTGCACAACAGCCTTCTTGTTTTAAACTTTCAACTTCTTGTTCAAGTCCTTGTTCAAACATAAGGTCTACTCGCTGGTTTATGCGATTGTATAAATCTTCTTTTTCTCTTTCTAAAATAAGTGTAAGAAAATCATATTCATCTCGCAACTTTTGCGGCATTTGAAACGAAGACAAAGTTTTACCGCAGGTATAATACACTTCAAGCGCACGACAGATTCTATATTCATCATTAACATGAATTCGATGGGCACTTTCGGGATCTACTTCCATAAGTTTTTTGTGCAAAGCAAGCGCACCTTCTTTTGAAAGCATGTCAAAAATCTTCTTGCGAACCTTTGGATCACTTTCTGGAGTCTGGGGAGAACCCAACAAAAAAGAACGAATATAAAAACCTGTTCCTCCCACTAGGCAAGGAATGTGTCCCCGCTCAAAAATTTCTTTACACAGTAAGTCGGCTTTTGTCATAAATTCACCAAGCCCAAACTGTTCAAAAGGAGAGGCAACATTTATAAGATGATGGGGAATACCGTCCTGTTCTTCGACTGTAGGTTTTGCGGTTCCTACATCAAGGCCCCGATACACAGCTTGACTGTCGGCACTTATAACTTCTACACAACCTTTAAAACGAAAAAAACTGCCACTGCCGAAGAGAGTTCGGACGAGGGCAGTCTTTCCTGTTGCAGTTGGTGCAAACAGAACGATAACGGGTATAGAGCCCTTACTGCTGTGGCTGTTCAATACGATACTGAACTTCGTTTGTAAACAGCTGACGGGCGGCAATACTTACTACCTTACCGTCATTCTCTTCTACGATAGGAGCTTTTATCATTGCAAGCTGATATGCACGACGGCTCGCTGCAACCGTTATTTCATAAATAGAACCTTTGAATTTAACCAACTGTTCAAGCGGAAAAATCATAGCAACCTCTTACATAAATGTTAAATGAGTATAGCACAAAGACCCAGTGTATGTAAAGTCTTTGCTTTTACTTTACTCACTTAGGGGAAGATGTTACAATTAAGAACATGGCAGAACGAAACTCTCGCATGAACGCAATTGTGCTCACCGTAAACAGACAGGGCGAACAAAACTATTCTGCCTGCATGCTCAGTGCTGAACTAGGCATTTTTTATGCAACTCTTTACGGAGGAGCAAAAAGTAAAAAGCGAGCCCTTGTTCAACCTTTTAACTCTGGACTTTTATATCTCTACACCGACAACAGCCACCACTTACGAAAAATAAATGACTTCGATGTAAAGAACATGCACCCCAGTCTTCGCACTAACCTTTACAAAATGTGGGCAGCAAATCTTGCCTGTGAAATAATTCTCAAAACAAAATGTGCTGGCGACTACGAAAATGCCTTTGCCCTCCTTTCTGCTTTTTTAGACGGAATTGATGCAAGCGAAGAAACAGAAGCTCGTTTGGGAACAATTCGTTTTTTGTGGCGGTACTTAGGCCTTTTGGGAGTTCAACCAGATCCCTTACTCTGTGTCTCTTGCGCACAACCTCTTACAAGCGGAGTTTACACTAATGCTTCTGGCGGATTTATTTGCCCTGACTGCTTACCTTCAGAAAACGAAAGTCAACACACTCCTTTTCATCTTAACCAAGAATCACTCTCTTACTTAAATGCCATAAACACAGAGCGTCCGGGTCTTGTAAGACGACTTACCCTTAGTGCAGAAAGTGCTCGGAGTATAAAAGGCTTAGTGTTTTATTTAATTGAACAAGCAGCTGGCTGTAAGTTAAAATCTTTGGAAAGTGGTATGGGTATTCTGTAAGTTTTACAGAACTTTTGAAAACTCTTTTATAATCGCAGGAAGAAGCGTTTCTATTTTTCCTTCAATACTTGCACCAGAAGCATTTTTATGTCCGCCACCACCAAACAGGGCTGCAATAGCACTGACATCGCAAGTGTTGAGAGAACGGAAACCAGCAGTACAAGAATGGTCTGATTCTTGACGCAAAAAGACAACAGCTTCTACGCCTTCTACCGCAAGCATCAACTGATACAGGGCGTCACTGTCACGACCTTCGTTTCCCAACTTATGTGTATCTTCCTGTGTTTCCCACGTAACTACCAGTTTACCGTTGCAGTGTCGTTCTGCACGAGAAAGCATAAGAGCAAGCAACTTACGCGTGTTCCAGGCTTTACCGCCAGACATATCGGTGTAAATGTCCCGTGGACTTACCCCTGCACTAACCAAACGGCTTGTTGCTTCAAAAACAGAAGCAGAATCTTCGCGCAAAAAGCGGAAAAATCCAGTGTCTGTTGCCATGCCAAAAAACAAAGTCTTTGCGTGTTCTTTTGACAGTTTACCAACCGTTGCTTCATACAACTGTTGAACAAGACATGCTGCTGCTGGAGCTGAAGAATCAATAATTACATTATTGCCAGTAACATCCGCTGTTTTATGATGATCTACAATAAAAGTATCGAGGCCTTTAAAGTCACCATCAATATCTCCCAGTCGAGACAGTTCAGAACAATCCACAATGATAAGACCACAATGGTCACGTTCAGACTGAGTCATAAAGGGAAGTTCATTTTTAAACAGAGGAGCATAGTGTTTTATTTCGGAACGTTTGAAAGGACCTGCGCTTAAAAGCACAAAAGCTTTGTTAAAATGTTCAACAATATAAGACATTCCCAGACAGCAAGAAATGCAGTCACCGTCAGGCTCTTTATGCCCAACGATAACAAAGGAGTCATGACTATTTATAAAATGTGTAAAGGAGTCAACCTGCTGCTGAGAAATTTGAATCATCGGTAACCGTCTGCTAGAATTCTATTATGAGGGTTTCTGCGTCAGTGTTAGCAACTTCGGTATAAGTTGGCAGAACGCCCCAAATAGATCCAGCTGAGTGATCCATAGAGATAGTGAGCCACACTTTGTAGAACTCATCATCTTTGTAGATAATTGTCATGTAGGGGTCAATTCCCTTAGGAAGGTTGCGGAATTCAAGCTTACGCTCTGAAGATTTTTTTGCATACCATTTTTTAGGAATGGTAACAGTACCTACTCCAACTCCACCCTTTTCATAGAGAACCACATAAGCAGTTTTATAGTCATACACTTTGTAAATGCGAACATTGCGGTAGGTGAAGTTAGAAACATTATCACCATGATCCCAAATAGGAGTAGATGTTGTTTCAGAACCATTACTCTGGCTTACTGCCGGCAACACACATACACAAGCAAGAACAAGTGCAATCAGAATCTTTTTCATAAGACCTTCCTTTATTGATAAAGTAATTCGTTACGAATATCGGCACAATCTCGTAAATTATACAGCAAAAGCTCTCTTTTGGCAATCAAAATTCTAGGGAATAAGAGCAAGCATAATTGCTTTTATAGTATGCTTACGATTTTCTGCTTCTTCCCAAACCAAGCTATTTTTTCCTTCAAAAACACCTTCGGTAACTTCTTGACCTTTTACCGCAGGAAGACAATGCAAAAAGACTGCATCTTTTCCTGTTGCACCAACCAAGTCTTCGTTAACCTGATAAGGAGAAAGCAGTTTAACCCGCTGTTCTTTAAGAGCTTCTTCGCCCATAGAAACCCAAACGTCGGTATAGAGACAGTCAGCACCCTTCACTACTGATGCATCACTTTCAATACGAATCTGAGAACCAGATTCTTTTGCAAAAGGCTTACAGATAGTAATAATATCTTCAGCAGGTTGTAATTCTTTAGGAGCAAAAAGAGAAAAATGAATTCCCAACTTTGCACAAATAAGCATAAGACTGCGTGCCATATTGTTGCGTCCGTCTCCACAAAAACAGAGCGTCAGTCCTTTAAGGTAACCAAAGTGTTCTTTAAGGGTCATAACATCGGCTAAAACTTGTGTCGGATGAAAATCATCAGTTAAGCCATTTATAACAGGAACTCCCGAATATTTTGCAAGCAGTTCTACATGTTCTTGCTTAAATCCGCGGAATTCAATAGCGCTAAACATGCGACCTAAAACACGAGCGGTATCTTCAACACTTTCTTTTCCACCCAACTGAATGTCTGCAGTAGACATAAAAACAGGATGTCCACCTTCTTCTCCAAAGGCTGTTTCAAAAGAGGAACGAGTACGAGTTGAACGCTTTTCAAAAATAAGGGCAATTGTTTTACCCAAAAAGCGCTGATGCACTTCTTTTGCGTGAGCTTCTTTTTTTACCTGAATTGCCCAGTCAAGAATCTGTTCAATTTCCTGGGGAGTCCAATCAATCCAGTTAAGCAGACTGCGTCCTTTAAACGGGCTTTCAAACGGTTCTGCGGTCATAGTGCATACCTCCAACTATAGAAAGCAAAATAACACTTTTTACACTTTTATTCAACACAAGAAAAAATACAAGAATTACAAGATTTTTTACAAAAAACATGAATATCCCAAAATCACCAAATAAATACAGAGAAAAAGTTCACTTTTACCCTCATTAAACTTGGCACAAAACTTGCATATTGTTTATCACAAAAAAAATTAAAGAGGTACTTATGTCTTACTTACTAGAAAAAACACTCACTTGTAAAAACATGCAGGATGTGGATGCCCTTGCTGCAAAAGTTGCTTTAGGTCGCATCTCTTCTGTAAAAGCGGCAAATCTACTTATGGATTTTGTCTACCGCAACAAAAACGCTTTTGCCCTAAGCAAAATGCAAGAAGATCATTTTGTCGACCTTTTACTTATTATGCGTCCTAAGTTTGAACTTATCTTTGACATTTACAATCCACAAAAGGGACCCTTCTCTGGTTTTTTCTACGGAGTAGTTCGTTGCAGTTATCGTACTTGGAAAAGACAGCAGGTAAAACTGCTCTGCGCAGAAAATCAAGTTCTTTCAGAAGCAATACTGTACCGCGAAGAACAAGAAGAACGATATCAGTACTGTGAAGCGTCAAATGTTTATTTTGAAGAAAAAGAAGAAATACAAAGAGCACCTTTACAAGAGATACAGTCGCTCAGACTCAACAAAGATGCACCCATGCAAAGAATTAACACAAACTATTGGGAAAAACATTTTCAAGACATTCGCAAAAAGATAATTATTATTTACGCATTAAAGTCTTATTCTTTTTTAGATGAAAATGTAATTCAGCGCGTTATTCAAGAAACAGGCATTGAAGAAAAAAAATTCAGAAGCATGTGTGAAGAGTTAGAAACTTGTCTTTACGCAAAAGAACGAAGAAGAAATGCCTGCAAGCGTTCACGAGACAACGCTTACTATTACCGAAACCTCTTTTTAAGCCAACTTGAACTTACCGGAAGTGACAGCGACTTAGGGCAAAAACTGCTTAGCAAATTTCAACATCAGGATGAGGTATGGAAAAACGCAAATAAAAGACTGAACAAAAAAATCTGCATCGTTTGCCCTACTGCAAAAAACATTGGTCAAGTTATGGGCTTATCTGCTCGACAAGTTCTTCGTCTTATGAAAGTTGCTCAACAAAACATAGACATTCTTCAGACAAATCGCTATCATTCCCCCTATGAAAATATATCTAGCTACCGGCAACATGAACAAAAAGCGCGAAATGCAGCAAATCTTCCCTCAGCATACTATCGTAACACCCAGCGACGAAGGCCTTCCATTTGATCCAGAAGAAACAGGAGTAACCTTTTACGAAAACAGTCTTATAAAGGCAAAGGCTCTTTGGGAACTGGTACACTGTCCAGTCATTGCAGATGATTCAGGCATTTGTGTCGATGCACTAGACGGAGTTCCAGGAATATATTCCTCACGTTACGCAGGTCCTCAATTTCCTCAGGGTAAAGGCGATGGAATAAAAACTCCCCAGCAAGAACAAAACCGTATGCTTATTGAACAACTGAACGCTGCACTCTCAAAAGGCCTGGACATTGAAGAAGGCAAAAAAGCAGGAAAATTCACTTACGGTCCTCGAACTGCCCACTACACTTGTGCAATGGTGCTTTACCAGGGACCAGACAGACTCTATGTAGCCCAAGACATTATGGAAGGTAGTCTTGTTGAATCAATAGAAGATGCCCATGGAAGTGGCGGTTTTGGTTACGACCCCATTTTCTTCTTACCCCAGTACCAAAAAACAGCTGCAGATTTAAGACCTGACCAAAAAAACGCCATAAGTCACCGAGGAAAAGCCTCTCGAGCACTAAAAGCTTTGGTAGATGCACTAAAAGCAGACTGATTTTAGCAAAAAATTAAAAAAATTCAAAAAAAATGCATTTTTTTAAAAATTTTACTAAAGTTTTCTGTTGTTCCCTCCGAAAATAAGTGATGAAGAACCATGGGTGTATGGATTCGTATGGACACCGCACTCAGGAGCTTCATGTAAAAGCAGAGCAGATGTAGCCTTGTAATGCAGATGCTCTTCTTTTACAACACAGACAGAAAGGATTCTGTCTGACAACAATTCCACGGAGGAACAAACTATGGTCATCAACCACAACATGTCCGCAATGTATTCCAATCGCGTGCTGGGGATCTCAAATCTCAACATCACGAAAGATATGGAAAAACTCTCATCAGGCGAAAAAATCAACCGTGCAGGCGACGACGCTTCAGGACTTGCAGTATCTGAAAAGATGCGCAGTCAGATCCGCGGCTTGAACCAGGCTTCTCGCAACGCTCAGAATGGCATCAGCTTTATCCAGACAACAGAAGGTTATCTGCAGGAAACTGAAGACATCATTCAGCGCATCCGCGAACTTGCTGTTCAGTCAAGCAACGGTATCTATACCGACGAAGACCGCATGCAGATTCAGGTTGAAGTAAGCTCACTTGTTGCAGAGGTAGACCGTATTGCAAGCCACGCACAGTTCAACGGTATGAACATGCTGACTGGCCGCTTTGCTATGTCTACAGGTGAAAACACCCCTACTGCTTCTATGTGGCTCCACATTGGTGCAAACATGGATCAGCGCACTCAGGTGTTTATTGGAACAATGACTGCTACCTCTTTGGGCCTGCGTGAACTGGGTTCAGAAGGTATCATGAGCATTGCGACTCCGGATGAGGCCAACCGCTCAATTGGTACACTCGACGAAGCTATCAAGAAGATCAACAAACAGCGTGCTGATCTTGGTGCATACCAGAACCGCCTTGAATACACTGTTAAGGGTCTTGACGTTGCAGCTGAAAATACTCAGGCAGCAGAGTCAACAATCCGCGACACCAACATGGCAGCTCAGATGGTTGAATTCACCAAGAATCAGGTGCTCACACAGGCAGGAACAGCTATGCTGGCTCAGGCTAACAGCCAGTCACAAAATGTCTTGTCATTGTTGAGATAGTGGTGTATAATAGTCAGTGGGTTATAGGGTTTTCCCTACCCCGCTGACTGTGCGGTTTTTCCTACTTGAAAAATCCGTTTTAACAGAAGCAATTTTGTCCGCATTCAGCGCGGACTTTGATCTTTGAAAACAGCTCTTTATGAGTCTGTAACAGCATAGGCGGTTGTTCTTTTCTGCCGTACAAGGAGACGGAAGCGAGCAACGGTTCCTGCTGAAAGGGGCTGAATTAAAGCCGGGGGCGCAATAACCGGTTTTTACCCGTACAGACAGGCGTGAGGCACGAAGCCTTATGTACCGAATCATGGAGGGCACATTATGGTAATTAACCACAACATGAGCTCAATGTATGCTAACAGAGTTCTGGGCATTTCTAATGACCAGCTGATGGGCAGCATTGAGAAGCTTAGCTCTGGAGAAAAAATCAACAGAGCTGGAGACGACGCTTCAGGACTTGCCGTATCTGAAAAGATGCGCAGCCAGGTACGCGGACTTAATCAGGCTAACCGAAACATTCAGAATGGTGTTTCCTTTATCCAGACCACCGAAGGTTACCTGCAGGAAACACAGGATATCCTTCAGCGTATCCGCGAACTTTCTGTTCAGTCTGCAAACGGTATCTACACAGATGAAGACCGCATGCAGATTCAGGTTGAAGTTTCCCAGCTGGTATCTGAGGTTGACCGCATTGCAAGCCAGGCACAGTTCAATGGAATGAACTTACTGACCGGTTCTTTTGCAGCAAACTCAGCAAGTGGACGCATTATGCAGTTCCAGGTTGGAGCAAACATGGACCAGAATGCCCGTGTATACATCGGAACCATGACCGCACAGGCTCTTGGACTCCGCGGAACACAGGGTACAGACGAGCAGATTAGCATTTCGTCACCAGATAGCGCAAACCAGGTAATCGGAACGGTTGACCAGGCATTGAAAGCTGTTTCTCGCCAGAGAGCAGATCTTGGTGCTTATCAGAACCGCTTTGAACTTGCCGCTAAGGGAGTAGCCGTAGCTGCAGAAAACACACAGAGTGCAGAATCAGTAATTCGCGACACTAACATGGCTGCAGAGATGGTTGAGTTCACAAAGAACCAAGTACTTACCCAGGCCGGCACCGCAATGCTTGCGCAAGCAAACAGCCAGTCACAGAATGTACTGGCCTTGTTACAGTAGTATAAAAAGTAAGGTGGTTTGTTTTAAGAGAAATCTGGATGTCTTCTTTTAGAGCAGACAACTTACCAAGAGAAAGGAGGGGGTGCGCCCCCCTTCCCCACTCTTACTTTCAGGAGGAAGGTCCATGAATGCAATGAGTATGATTGGACAGACAGTGGCAATGGATGGCCGCGCAATTTATTCAGCACAAGTTTTGCCGACGGCAAAGCGTTCAGTACCGGTTCAAAACGGACCGTTTCCTGATAGCTCAGCCGAAGTGGCACAAAACATTGCCCAGAGACTGTCCGAAACAAAGGCCGACGTTCAGGAGTTGCAAAGACTCTCGGACATGGTAATGGGACACAAGCTGCAGTTTAATGTTAACGAACAGCTTGGTCGTGTAGTCGTAAAAGTTATCGACTCGTCTACTAATGAAATCATTAGGGAAATCCCTTCAGAAGATGTGCAGAAATTGCAGATCCGCATGAAGCAGGCGATCGGTGTTCTTTTCGACCAAACAATCTGACGGCAAATACGCTGTTACAAGGCGGCGTATTTGTTGTTCTTTAAAGTGAAGACACCTCTTTATAAGGACTGGTACACGAGATGGCAAGCAGCGGACTAAGTATACCCGGCGTTACAGACAAATACGGAACCAACGATCTTGTTGAGTCTCTGATGGAAGTCGAGCGCATTCCACTTAAACGTGAGCAAGCGACACTCGAAACATATCAGAATCAGCAGAGTGCGTGGCAAGAAATAAACCGCAAAATGTCATCACTTCGCGAAAGTGTTAAATCACTGTATTCATTTGAAAATCCCTTCAATTCAAAACTCACTTCTTCATCTGACGAAAATGCCATAACCGCAGATGCAACTCGAGATGCAGACTTTGGCACCATAAAAATTGATGTCATACATCCTGCTTCTGCAGATCGTTTTATGAGTGGCAGAATAGACAACGACACTGAAGTTCCCCAAGGCAGATACACTTTTACCGTGGGAGAAAAAACAGTTGACTTTAACTGGAAAGGTGGCAAACTTTCAGATTTTGTAACTGCCCTAAACAAACGAGGTGGGAACACAATCAAAGCAAGCCTTATTGGCATATCTTCAAAAAAGAAAGCACTCGTTATAGAAAGCCTTATTCCTGGAGCAGACAATCGACTTCAGTTTAAAAATGACGCACTCACCTTTGCAAAAAGCATAGAAATGATTGCAGATGTTCCCGTAGAAAAAACAGAATTTTCTTCATCAATTTCAGAATATAAAAGCGCACAAACAAAAGACTTAAAGTCTCAGCAAGGCATGCCTGCAATTTCTAAAGACAATGTGCGTATACAAGACTCAACCATTACCGTCTTACCCCGTGGTGGCGTAGAGATTCCTATTCCCGAAAGTGTTCAATCAGATCGCACTCAGCAAATTAGTTTTACCTTTGCAGAAGAAGACACAGCAGACATTACCGAAGAAATAAATGCTGGAGCAAACGGCCCTAACCTTCCCGATGCAGGTGGCATTACATTCAGTGGAATTTTTATTAACAACAACCCCAGCGATTCAACCGTTCAAACTCCAGCTACACAACAAAAACCAGTACAGCTTAAACCCATTAGCGACGATCGCATGCTCTTTGTAAAAACAAAAGACGGCATTGAGTTTGCAGTTGACCTTGATGAATTTGAACCAGACTCTGAGACAGGCCTTCGCACAGTTAAAATCAATATGGAAGATTACGAAGGTGCAGTTGCTGTCGTAGTAAGAAACAGCAATACCGCAAAAACACTGACGCTTTCTGTTCCCCAAGCAACAAATGAAGCAGATGCCTTAGGATATGCACCTCTTAACCCCATAGCAACCGCCTCTGATGCAGAGTTTAAATACGAAGGCATTACCCTTACCCGTAGCACAAACGACATAGACGATGTTATTCCTAATGTAACACTTCACTTACACGATGCTACAGAAAAAACAGCAACTCTCAAAATCGAACCAGATGTTGATGCAGCAAAAGAAGCACTTATTACTTTTGTAGGTCAGTACAATCAGGTTATTGCAGAAATGAATATTCTTTCGCAAACAAAACCAGATATTATTAACGAACTTGAATACTTAACTGATGCGGAAGTTGAAAAAGCAAATGAGCGCTTGGGCATGTTCCAAGGTGATATGTCTTTAACCAGCGGCAAAAGTTCTTTACAGCGAATTGTTTCTGGCAGTTACCGTTACTCAGAAGATGCAACAGTCACCATGTTAAGTCAGTTAGGCATTTCGTCAAACGCAAGTGGTGGAACTGGTGGTTACAATGCATCTCAGTTACGTGGATATCTTGAAATAAACGAAAAGACTTTGGATTCTTTCCTTGAAAATAATCTTTCTGCCATTAAAGATTTGTTTGGCTACGATTCTGATGGCGATTTAATTATTGATAACGGAATTGGATATCTTTTAGACAAACAGCTTTCTGCTTGGGTTCAGACAGGAGGAATTCTTTCTAACAAAATTTCTTCCCTTACCACACGCATTGACGCTTCAAACAAAAAAATTACACAATTGGAAACTCAGCTTGAACAAAAAGAAGCTGAACTTAAAAATAAATATGCAACCATGCAGGGAACACTTAACAGTTTGGAAAGCCAGCAGACAAGCATAAGCAACTGGGCAAATCAGGGCAACAACAACAGATAAGGGGGATACCATGAAACTAATCGTCAACGGAAATAACATAGACATTACTCTTGAAAACGAAAGAACTGTAGGTGAAGTGCTTAAATCCTTTGAAGAAGAAGCTGCAAAAAATGACGCAACAACAGTAAGCATTGTGTTAAACGGTAAAGCTGTTCCCGCTCAAGATTTTGAAAAAGCCATTCAAGAACCTATTAGCGAAGACACTGTTCTTGAACTTTCAGTTATAAGCAAAAATGACATAAAGCAAGCCTTTACTCTTTCTGCACAAAACTTCGCTCAACTTTCTCAACAACTTTCTCAAGTAAGCATTCTTTTACAAAGTGGAAAAGACAAAGATGCAAACCAAATTATTGCAGACCTCGCAACAGAAATAGATCGCTTCTGCCACACAGCAACACTCAGTGCTCTCTTCCCTGACACCTATCAAAAACTGTTAATAGACGGAAAAGAAATAGGAACATTCTTCGAAGATTTTGCTCCTGTACTAAAAGATTTTGAAGAAGCTCTCAAAGGAAAAGATACTGTTACCGTAGGCGACCTTGCAGAATACGAAATTGGTCCTCGACTTAACAGTATTGCACAAGCATTAAAGAAGGAGATTGCATGAACAGTACAGGAAGTCTTGTAGACAACAGATCAAATCCTTATATTTTTCTCATACTGGGCATTTTACTTGTTGTCGCAGCAGTTCTTATTCTGATTCGCTTTTTAACGATGTTTATCGAAAAAAAACATTCATCACCAGAATGGATTGAAGCTCAGAAAAAACTTCCCACTACTAAAAAAAATATAGAAGCTGTTGCACGCAATGCTCGTCTTACTAACGAAGAGCGTTCTGTTCTTGCAGAAATATGCAAACGTTTTAACGCACCCAACATTGAATATCTTATCCGTGACAGTCAACAAATAAACTCAATGTGTGCAGACTTTTACCAAGCTCTTGTTGCATTAGGGAATCGTGAAGAAGACTTGTTTAACATGTTCAACTTGCGTTACAAACTGGAAAAATTGCATGACAGTGCAACCATGATTCACGACACCCGACAGCTAAAAGAAGGACAGGGACTGTTATATATTACTCCAGACAACAACGGACACTATCAACTTATTCTTGCAAACTCAGACGACAAAGGTATGTACCTTACCCTACCCGAACAACTTACAGACGATCAAAAAAAGCCAGCTGAACTTTCAAAAATTGCACTTAGCTTTGTTGGTTCAAGTGGACTGATGTATAAGTTTGATACAAGAGCTATCCGTTACGAAAAAGCAAAAGACGGCAAAACACTTTTGTATGTATCTCACACTTCAACTCTTAATGTATTAAACAGACGCCAAACAAAGCGTATGACCGTAAATAAAGAGTGTACATTCCGTGCTGCAAAAGACAGTGGCAAAAAAACTCATAACGGAAAAGTCATTTACGACATTATGGAAAAAACACATCAGGGAACTTTGCTAGATGTTTCTGCAAAAGGTTGCTGTATAAAAGTCGGTATTCCCATTTTGCCCAATCAGAGCATGCAAGTTTCTGTTCCCACCAGTGATGGAGCTGAGCGAGATGCAATTGGTCTTATAGTCGGTTCTCGAAAAACGAAACAAGGAGACGGCTTTATTCTGAATGTTAAGTTTACGCAAATAGACAGAGAATTGCAAAACCGTATTTATGCTGATGTATACGGATACTAAAAAGGAGTTCTGGTATTGCAATAAAAGCAAATTTGCAGTATTGTACAATGTACTATGACAGTTTTGGGTATTGACCAAATCAAAAAAGACGAAGGTCACATTTTTTATAGACAAAAATATACCGGTCTTGCAACAATAGAAATCGTCTCTAAAAATGTTACATTCCCACTTACCTTTATTATTGACACAAATCCTTTAGGCGTAAAAACAATTGAAATAGGCATTTTGCCACAAGATGTAAGCTATCCTGTCATTCCGCTCAAAAAAGCACTTAAAGAATACGTTAACAAACTTTCTGAACAGGGAAAGCTTCCGTAAGAGGCACCATGACCCTTACCTTTACAACGCACAGTGCAGACCAAACCATTTCTCTGGGAACAAAAATAGGGCAAAAACTTACCCCAGGTGATGTTATTGCAATGACAGGAACTCTTGCGGCTGGTAAGACAACCATAACAAAAGGAATTGCAAAAGCTTTGGGTGTAACAGAAACCATAACCAGCCCTACTTTCTGTCTTATAAGTGAATACGAAGGAACGATGCCTCTTTATCACATGGATGTATACCGTTTAGATGGAGCAGAAGATTTTGTAAACCTGGGTGTCGATGACATGCTCTACGGAAACGGAGTTTGCATTATTGAATGGAGCGAAAAAATTCAGTCAGAAATTCCTTCTAAAGCAATTAGACTTGATATACAAGCAAAAAGTGCAGACGAACGCACCATTACCATAAGCAATTGGAATCATGGAGACATACAAGCATGAACGCACTTGCAGTAGATTGCGCATCAAACACACTTACCGTCAGCGCTAAAAAAAACAATGACTTTATACAAAGCACTATGCAGATGGGCTTACGGCAATCAGAAAAATTGCTTCCCATCATTGACAATCTTTTTCATGAATTACAGCTTTCTCCAAATGAGCTTGACTACACTGCCCTTACTTTAGGTCCTGGAAGTTTTACTGGCTTACGGTTAGGAGCTGCAACACTTAAAGCATTAACACTTGCAAACAACACACCTGTTTACGGATTAAATTCACTTGATGTCTATGCACATGCTTTTTTAAACTGTGGCGAAAAAGTCCTTTCTCTTGTTGAATCAAAAGATGCAGAATTTTTTTATGCACTCTATGAAAATGGAAGACGAACAACAGAAGTATGCGTAGGAGATGCACAGACCGTTTTTAAAGCCATTGCTTCTTACCCAACCGTTATTGCAACAGGTCCAGGAACAGAACGCTTATGTTCACTTGCAAACGAAGAACAAAAGGCTAGGCTAAAAACACTTTCTTCTCACATAACAGACGGCAGAGTTTTGTTCACCATGGCAGAAGAAGCAATTGCAAAAAAAGAACCGGCCCTCGAAGATTATGACGGACCGGTTTACTATAAAAAAAGTGAAGCAGAAATAGTGCTTGAACGCAAAAACGAATCTGCTACTTAAGTTTTGTAGAAAGCAGTTTAAGCATGTCTGCCATACCCTGCTGACTTTCACTTGCTGCAGCTTGTTTATTTTCCTGTTGAATTGCCTCAAACACTTCTTGTCTAAATACTTTTACATTCTTCGGAGCTTCGACACCAACTTTAACCTGGTCTCCGTTAACACCAATGACTGTAATAGTTATGTCGTTACCTATTTTAATTTTTTCATCTATCTTGCGGGACAGAATTAGCATCAGCGAGCCTCCTTCTTCTGAACCGCCGCAAGCAGATTATGCTTTGTAGTCCAACGAGTGTCGCTTAAGACTGCTTGCATACACTGTCTGTTTTTACGGTTAATAACAAGAGGTCCCTGAAGGTTTGCAGTTACCGCACTTCCATCATTGGGAACAGTTACAATGGCAAATACAAGAACATCAAGAGGATCTTTAATTCCAATTTTAGAAAGAGACTTATCGTCTATATCTGCCTCGTAATCATCACAAATTAAAAACGGATCTATAAGCAGAAAAGCAAGATTTTTATCTTGCAATGACTGAAGCCAAATAAAGGGCTGATACTCACTATCAATAAGTGCAAAGTCTGTATATTCTTCAAATCCGAATAAGCCAGACGGAATTGTAATAAGCTGCTCTTCTGAAACTTCAACCATTCCTTTTGTCTTTGTAGATACCTGCATCTTCTTTATCCTTATCGTAAGTAGTCAAGCAGTGTACTAGAATACATTTTACCTGCATTGCTTAGTGTTGCCTGGTTAACAGTATCAAGCATATTCAAATCCATAATTGCTTGAGTCATATCAACATCACCTTCACGGCTTACTAAATTAGTAACGTTAAGTGCAGTTTTTGAGTCACGTTCAACATTTACTTGAGCACGTTCAAAATCACTTCCTAACTTTGCAAGACGAGAAGAAAGATTTGACATACCCGCATCAATTGAACCAAGAACTCTTCCACCAATTGCTTCCTGATCTCCACGAAGCATTGCATCACGCAAAGCAATAACGGTATCGAAAAGAGAACCGCCAGAAAGACTTACGCCAGTAGCAATGTTATAAGGAGGCTTTTGACTTGCATCTTTAATAATGCCCATATCTTCAAGCACAGATCCTGACTTGTCGCTTAACCACAACTGTCTGCTATCTGTTGTAACTAAATCAAGACCATGTGTTACTGGGTCAATAGAAGCTTTTACGGCAGCTCCACTGTTATTTATTTTTGCTGCAACCGCATATACATTATCGCCTGCAGTAATGCTAACTTCTTGACCGTCAACAGAAATAACAGAATCTTCACGAGCTTGCCACATACTTAAATCACGAGAAGAAAGTAGTTTCTGCTGTTCTGCCCAGAAGGTACGGTTTCCGCTTGAGTCAACAGGAATGTATGCATTTTCGTCAACTTCAATTTTGTTAATATCTACATTACCCTGATAGCGAACTTCTGAAATAAGAGGATATCCACTTCCTTCTACATTTCCCATAACAACATCAAAAGCAATTGTTTTTGTGCTTGTACCAGAGAACAAATAGTTTCCATCAGGACCAACAGCATTTGCATTCTGTACCAGTTCTTTAAGAAGTTCATCAACTTCTACAGCCATATTTTTAAGATCGTCTGTGTTGTAAATGCCGTTTGCACCAGTTAC
>DMQP01000131.1 GCA_003455655.1 Treponema sp.
TTTTCATAGTGGGATTGTTCAAGTCGCTTAAATCCATAAGACGGAAAACAGATGCCGTGTTCAAAATCATTTCCAAAGGAGTAAGGAATCCCAAAACTAAAATGCCAGAGAAAAATCCGTTAAAAGCAACTCCCGCATAAGCTATCATTTCATGTCCTAAAGAATCATTGAACATAACTTTCAGCAACATGATGAAGGCAACATTTAGTACACTCAGTAAAACAGAGGCAACCACTAAATCCATACGGCGCTGAATGCCCCGCACAATTCTTGTTGCAGACAACATAATGGCAACCGTATACAGCATGGGAACCAGTTCAAAACCTGACGCATTCAAAACACCCAGTGAAGCAACTACAGAGAAGAAGACTGCATCTAACTGACCAAAGAGAATTGCTATAATCATTGCACAGAATGCAGAGGGAACAATAATGCCCAGCATATAAGGCGAAGAGAAAGCTGGTGTTTTAAGAGAGAATGTTGTTAGTCCGTAGACAAGCACAAAGAAGACAGACATAAGCACCATTTCTCTAACTTCGGCTTTATGTCCTAAACAAACAGAACTAAACAAAAATCCCGCAAGCAGTGCTATCATAGCAATATACAAAAGTGAATCTGCAAGCGCACGATAATCTACGTAAGCAGGAGATTCTGCCATCTTTTTTAGTTTTGCATACTGTTCTTCGGTAATAGGGAATCCTTCTTTGGTGATTTTTTCACCTTTTTCTACAGAAACAGGATTGTCATAATCTGCGGGAAGAGACTTCGATGCAACAATAGTTACGGTTACTACTTGCCCTACTTCCAATTTGTTGATGTTAAAAGAAGAGACTGTATTACTGGTTGCTGTTCGCACAAAAGCAAAAAAAGCAACTGCTAAGTAAGTGACAATCATAATTACTATTGCTGGCCAATGAGCCGACCAAAAATTTTTAGTTTTCATCTTCGTAAGCCTGAATTATTTTTTTAACGAGAGGATTTCGCACAACATCATCTTGTTTCATGCGCACACTCGCTATGCCTGGAATTCCTTCCAGAATATGTAACGCTTGTACCAATCCCGAAGGTACGCGAGACGGCAAGTCAATTTGAGTTATGTCTCCGGCTATAAAAACCTTTGACCCTTCACCCATACGGGTAAGCAAGAGTTTCATTTGGGCACAGGTGGCATTCTGTGCTTCGTCTAAAATAATGACACTGTCGTTAAGTGTTCTTCCCCTCATGTACGCAAGAGGAGCAATTTCTATAATACCAGATTCCGTCATTTTACGCACGGTGTCACGGTGCAAAACTGCATTCATGGCATCATACAGAGGACGAATATAGGGATTAATTTTATCTTGCAAGTCTCCGGGTAAAAAGCCTAAACTTTCGCCAGCTTCAACAACGGGACGGGTAAGCACAATAGAACTTTTCTGATGGCTTAAGACAAGGCGCAAAGCTTCTGCAACCATAAGAAAGGTTTTTCCGCTACCAGCTGGACCTGAGGCAATAACAACATCGTTTTGTCGTAAAGCCTGAACTAAAAGAGCTTGTCCTTCTGTTCGAGGATAGACTTTTTTGACGCCTCCGGGAATAGTTATAGCACTTTCGGAAAAAGAGCGACTCGATGTCTTGCGGTAAGAAAAAGTTCCCGTGTTAAGTACCGATTGAATGAGGTCTTTGTCGCTTACGGTGGGGTCTGCACTGGAAATTTCATCAAGAAGGCGGTCTATAATAAAGCGAAACTGCTGTTCTACCGCGGTATTACTGCCTGTTTCGACAGAAAGTTCGTTTCCACAAGCAAAGACAGGGACTCCCAAAAAAGCTTCTATGAGTTTTAAATTGCTGTCATTCGTTCCACATACCCGCTGTAAGACGGCATTATCAGGAACGATAATTGTATATGCACTCACTTGCTTCATTTTATGCCACATTAAGCACTAAGTCAACCTATTGTATGAACAAGGGCACTGTGCTATTATGAAGGCATGAGTAACGACATGTACATTACCTGCCTCGATTTAGAGGGTGTTTTGGTTCCCGAAATTTGGATTGCCTTTGCAAAAGCAAGCGGAATTCCTCAATTAACAAGAACAACACGAGATGAACCCGACTACGATAAACTGATGAAATGGCGTTTGGGCATTCTTAAAGAACATCACTTGGGTCTCAAAGAAATTCAAGATGTTATTGCAACTATAGATCCTCTTCCTGGAGCAAAAGAATTCTTAGACAAACTGCGGGAAAAGTGCCAGACTATTATCATAAGTGACACCTTTACTCAATTTGCTGCTCCCCTCATGAAAAAACTGGGTCAACCTACTATTTTCTGCAATACACTGGAAGTTGCCCCCGATGGAGAAATAACTGGCTTTAAGATGCGCTGTCCCCAAAGTAAACTCACCACCGTAAAGGCTTTACAGTCTATTGGCTTTACCACTATTGCAAGCGGAGACAGTCACAACGATTTAGCAATGATTCAAGCAAGCAAAGCAGGATTTTTGTTCCGCAGTACCGAACAAATCAAAAAAGACTATCCTCAGATTCCTGCCTACGAAACATACGACGAGTTATTTTCTGCAATTAGCAAAGTACTAGACGCTTAACTGGAGGTTTTATGCTTACCGACATTCAGATTGCCCAAAACGCACAGCTTCTTCCCATAACTGACATTGCTCACACACTGGGACTGGAAAGTTCAGATCTTGATCTGTACGGAACAAATAAAGCAAAGCTTACGTTCAAAACACTCAATGCCCTTCAGAAAAAAGGACAAGACACAACTTCTCGTGGCAAACTGATTTTGGTAACTGCAATGACTCCCACTGCAGCGGGCGAAGGAAAATCGACAGTAACAATTGCTTTAGGAGATGCACTCAGAGCAAGCGGTAAAAAATGTGTTATTGCACTGAGAGAACCATCACTAGGTCCGTGTTTTGGCGTAAAGGGTGGCGCTTGTGGCGGAGGATATGCTCAAGTTGTTCCCATGGAAGACATTAACTTGCACTTCACGGGCGACATTCACGCAATTACTGCAGCAAATAACCTTATGGCAGCCCTTATAGACAATCACTTACAGCAGGGCAATCAGTTGAACATAGATCCGCGAACAGTAAGTTGGAAACGCTGTGTAGACTTAAACGACCGCGCATTAAGAAATGTTATTATTGGTTTGGGAAGCCGCATAGATGGAGTTCCCCGCGAAAGTCATTTTCAAATTTCTGTTGCAAGCGAAATAATGGCTATTGTCTGTCTGTCAAAGACCATCACAGAACTTAAAGAACGCATTAGTGCTATTACCATTGCAGAAACCTACGACAAACGCCCCGTAACTTTTGGAGAACTACAGTGCACTGGAGCCATTGCCGCTTTGCTTAAAGATGCAATTCGTCCTAACTTAGTGCAAACACTTGAACACACTCCTGCCTTCATTCACGGTGGTCCTTTTGCAAACATAGCACACGGTTGTAATTCAATTAACGCAACACTCTGTGCCCTTGCTACAGGAGACTATGTTGTTACCGAAGCAGGTTTTGCAGCAGACTTGGGAGCAGAAAAATTCTTTGACATCAAGTGTCGCAAAAATAATCTTACACCCAATGTCGCTGTTATTGTAGCAACCGTTCGAGCTCTTAAAATGCATGGTTCAGTTGCAAAGGCTGACTTAAACAAAGAAAATCTTGATGCAGTAAAAAAAGGATTCGAAAACTTACGCGTTCACATTCAGAACACAAAACAGTTTGGCCTTCCTGTTGCAGTTGCAATAAACCGTTTTGTTTCAGACACAGAAGCAGAACTTGCCCTTGTACAAGAATTGTGTAAGTCTGAACAAGTAGAAGCAGTCGTTTGTGAAGGCTGGGGAAAAGGTTCACAGGGAGCTTTGGAACTTGCAAAAACAGTTTGTACTTTGTGCGAAAAAGACAACACCTTCAAACCCCTGTACGAAGATGAACTACCACTTACACAAAAAATTGAAACGCTTGCTAAAAAACTCTACCGTGCTGGAAGTGTTAGCTTTGAAGCAAAGGCTGTAAAAAAACTTGCTCTCTATCAGGAAAAATACGGAAACTTACCTATCTGCATGGCAAAAACACAAAACTCTATTACTCACGACAAAAGTGTTATAGGTGCTCCCAAAGAAGGTTATGTCTTCCCTGTGCGTGATGTTCAGTTGTATAGCGGTGCAGGATTCATTGTAGCTTATGCTGGTGACATGGTAGATATGCCTGGCTTACCAAAAGTTCCTGCTGCACAAAACATTGATGTAGATGATAACGGAGTTATTTCAGGATTATTCTGATTAAGCCTCTGTTGTAAAAAGCGCATTTATTTCTTCAGAAGTTAATTCTCTAATCTGTCCTGGTGCAAGATTTTCATCTAGTTTAACGCCACCAATTTGCAGTCGTTTTAAGGCAAGAACTTCATTTCCTAAAGCAGCAAACATACGCTTTACTTCGTGGAACTTTCCTTCGTACACAGTTACCTTACACACAGTATCTTTTGAAGTCCACTCAATTTGTGCAGGCAAACAGTCCCAAGCTTCTTCATGTCCTTCTGCTGCAATATGAATTCCTTGTGAAAGCATTTGTTCATACCCTTTGCGTTCGTCCAAAGAAACACTATCTCTGAGCGTAACTAAATACACTTTTGAAACCCGATATTTAGGTGAAGTAAGTTTGTGATTTAAAATTCCATCGCTTGTAAAAAGTAAAAGTCCTTCGGTATCAACATCAAGACGACCAACCATGCCCAAGTCTCCTCCCAAAAAAGAAAGAGGCAGCTCAGGAGGCAGAAGGTCAAAGACTGTTTCATGAAGTCCCGATTTTGCAGAACACACATAGCCTGAAGGTTTGTTCATCATAATGCATATATTGCGACGAACTAACAATGCTTTTCCGTCAACTTCAATAACATCAGTTTCTACATCAACTTTTTGATCAGGATTCGTTGCCACTTGACCATTAACACTAACATGACCTCTCCATACTAAAGGCCTTACAGTCTTCCGCGTACCCATACCATTGTTTGAAAGAATTTTATCGAGACGTTCTTTACTCATAGGGCATAAGATAGCAGAAAGTGTGGGAGTAAACAAGAGTAGCTTTTGTCAAAACATTCACATTCGTTTTAACTGCTTGTCCCTTTTATTAAAAAATACTACAGTAATTGCATGAACAAGAATTTTTATGCTGAATTAAAGCAAGAACTAACTCAAGACATTCTTCCCTACTGGACAAAACATGCACGCGATACCGTTAACGGTGGCTTTTTTGGCTCTATAGACAACAACAATAAATGTAAAGCAAAAGAAGAACGAAGTGTGGTTATGGTAAGTCGTTTTTTGTGGAGCTACAGCGCAGCAGCTCGTTTACTCAAAGATGCTTCGTACATGGAAATGGCAGACTGGGCATACGCTTACCTTTCAAAATATTTTTTTGACACTTACTACGGTGGAGTTTTTTGGTCTGTAAGTGCAAGTGGTAAAGCACTTATAACAAGAAAACAAATTTACGGAAACGCATTTGCTTTGTATGCCTTAAGTGAATATGCAGTTGCTCTTCTTGAAATAAAAAAAGAAGAAACTCCAGCACAAGTTGTTATGACACATGCACTCACTCTTTTTACCCTGCTTGAAAAACATGCAAAAGATGCAAAGCAAGGTGGCTATTGGGAAGCAAGAGCACAAAATTGGGCTGAAACAAAAGAAACAAAACTAAGCCAAAAAGATATTGATTGCGACAAATCAATGAACACAAACCTTCATGTTATGGAAGCCTACACAAACTTGTACCGAACACTTCCACTTGTCTTTCCTCATAAATCTGCTGAACAAAAACAGATAGGACATGCGCTTGAAGAACTTATTTCTGTACATGTTTCTCATATACTGAACAAAAAAGATTTTCATCTTGACTTGTACTTTAACAAAAATTGGAAGCAGACAGGCAAAGACGAAATTTCTTACGGACATGACATTGAAGCAAGCTGGCTCTTGTGGGAAGCTGCAACAGAGTTAGGCAAAAAGACTTTACAAAACGCTCTTAAACCCATTGTTCTTACGGTTGCAGAAAAAAGTTTAGTTGAAGGCTTTGACCCCAGCACAGGTGGTTTTGAAAACACGTTCTTAAATGGAACAAAAGACACAACGCGTGTTTGGTGGAACCAAGCAGAAGCACTCAACGGATTCTACAACGCATGGGAAATAACTGGTCGCACAGATTTTGCAAAAGCTGTAGAAGGTGTGTGGCAGTGGATAGTCACTAAACAAAAAGACAAGGTTCATGGAGAATGGTTTGCAGAAGTAAGCAAAGACGGAGTTCCCAACAAAAAAGAAGCAAAGGGTGGCAACTGGAAAACCTCTTACCATAATGCTCGTTGCTGTATGGAACTTATGCGCCGCATGTAAAGAGATTTATTTTTTCTTGCTTTCCACGAATTGACGACTGATCTACCAAAGTAAAAGTTCCCTCTGGTAAGCCCATTCGCTTTACTGTTTCTTCGGAAATAAGTAAATCAGTATGATAGGTTTTACACAAAGACTCTATTCTGCTTGCAGTGTTAACAGTGTCGCCTATAACCGTGTATTCCATTCTGTTTTGTGCACCAATGTTTCCTGCAAGCACTAAGCCCGAATGTATGCCTATACCAAACGAAAGTTCTGGTCTTCCCTTTTTTACAAATTCTTCATTCAGATTAACAAGAGCAGCTCTCATATCTTGAGAAGCACGAAAAGCATCATAGGCATGGTTAACTGACTGAACGGGTGCACCAAAAATTGCCATAATTGCATCCCCAATGTATTTGTTAACAATTCCGTGATTATCGGTAATACATTTAGAAAGAGCGGTAAAATATTCGTTTAAAAGTAAAACAACTTCTTCTGCTTGCATTCGTTCACTCATTGCAGTAAAGCTACGAATATCACAGAACAAAACACTTACATCTCGACTTTCGCCACCTAAGCTTACATTTCCACTCATCAAATAGTCACGAACAGAAGGGTCAACAATTTTTCCAAAGGTTGTGCGCATAAATTCTTTTTCTGCAAGAGAGGCAGCCATGTCGTTAAAACTATCTGCCAACATACCCATTTCATCATTTGAAACAAAAGTGCTTCGAGAGTTATATTCACCATTTTGAATTTTTTGTGCCTGAACAGTAAGTTCTTTAAGTGGCTGTGTAATCAAAAGCGCAAGTCCAATAGTAATGCCTAAAGAAATAATAACAAAAACGCCTGCCATAATAAGCATTCCCTTATGAACTTCAATACCATTATTTTGTTGAATAGCAAGCGAACTTGAACATAAGTAAAAGACTGGAAGCAAGGTCATAACTACAAAGCACAAAATTAAAAGCAAGGCAAACTGAGATTTATGCGAACCTGAAACTTCAGAAAGATGTCCTTCTGGGAAAAGACGTGGCAAGACATACTTACGATTTATAAGATCGAGTTGTAAATACGAAACAGTAAAAACAGTTACAATAGAAAATGCCATATAGATTAAACTCGTTAAAAGTAAATTGGCAATGTTTATTCCATATTTTGAACGAACATACAAAAGCGCCACAAGTTCAATAAGGAAATTTATTCCCCAGCCAACCACCGTAAAAAACGAAAAAACAAGCGGAATAGAAAGAAATGTTTTTTTTCTGCAAGCAAGATTCCTTAAATTTTTATATGCATAACCAATACAAAAGGCTGTAGGAACAACATAACTGAGCATTGAAATCCAAGAAAGAAAGGAATTATCAGAAAGAAACTGTCTCCAGATTACAAAATCAAAACTATCATCAATTGGTGAAGGAATAACTACCTGCACTACATTTGCAAACAAATTTGCAAGCAGCACAACAATACCGTAGAGCCAACCGACACGAAAAACAAAGTTCCTTTCATCTTTCATAGAGAAAGTATAACACAGAATGTAAAATGCGTCATTATAAAAAAGCTTTATTCTTCTCTATAAGTGCAATGCGCTGTTCAACTTGTCCACGACTGGTAAATGTATCTTCGGGAGTATTTTTGCAATAGTCAACCAAACGTTCTATGCTACTTTGTGCAACATGAAGACGAGTATCGCTTGAAGCATAGTAAATTAAAACTCGACCATCATCATCAACAATAGCTCCGTTTACAAAAACTACATTGCTTACATCTCCCACTCGCTCTTGACCTTCGGGCGCAATTAAATAGCCTGATGGTTTATAAATTACTTTTGTAGGATCTTCAAGACTTGTCATAAAAGCATAAACCACATAACGTAAACCGCAAGCAGTGTTTCTAACTCCATGAGCAATAAAAAGCCAACCCTCTTTTGTTTTTATAGGAACAGCACCAGCTCCGTTTTTAACTTCTTTGATGGTGTGATAGATTTTTTCATCAACAAGTTTTTCTTCGTCTATAGAGGCATGAGTCATGTCATCGCAGTAACCGGCACAAATTCCGCCACCACTTCCTGTTTGAATAAAACCGTCTTGCGGACGCGTAAACAAAAGGTACTTTCCATTTACAAACTCTGGATGCAAAAGTACATTTCTTTGCTGAGGACTTTTTGTAACTAAGTCGGGCAGTCGTTCCCAATGTTGTAAATCTTTTGTACGAACAATTCCGCAAGCTGCAGTTGCCATAGAAGTGTCACCAAAAGGAGCATGAGGATCTTTTCGTTCCGTACAGAACAAACCGTATATCCATCCGTCTTCGTGCTGAGTAAGGCGCATGTCGTACACATTTACATCTGCTTCTTCATTTTGATCAAGCAGTAAAGGAAGGCCCACAAATTTAAATGTATCAACTCCGTTTGAACTTTGAGCAAGAGCAAAAAAAGATTTTCTGTCTGAACCTTCAACACGAACCACAAGGGTATATTTTCCATCGAATTTTATAGCGCCTGCATTAAAGGCAGCATTTACTCCCATGCGTTCCATCAAAAAAGGATTTGTCTTTGGGTTTAAATCATATCTCCATTCAAGGGGAATATGACTTGCGGTAATGACTGGATTTTTGAAGCGTTCAAAAATTCCGTTACCAGGAAGCACAGGTTCATTCTTCAAAGCAATAAGCGTTTCATGTTCTTGGCGCAAGGCAGCCAATCGTGTTTCAAAATTCTGCATACCCTTATGCTAGTGAAAAGTTTTATCCTTGACAATATAAAAAGAGCATGCAATGATTGTCGCATGAGTAGAATTTTAAATGGAACTAATTTACCCAATATGCCCTGGCAAGAAAAACCAGCAGGATGGACTTTGCCTGTATGGCGCTACACACAAAACCCTGTTATAAACAGAAATCCTTTTGCTGGAATGGGTCGCATTTTTAACAGTGCCGTAGTTCCCTTCGAAGGAAAATTTGCTGGAGTCTTCCGCGGAGAGACAACAACAGGCAGACCTTTTTTGTATGTTGGATTTTCCGAAGATGCAATTCACTGGAACTATCAAACAGAACCAGTTCACATGAAAGACGAGAGTGGAAAAGACTGGGATCCACTGTATGCATACGATCCACGCTGTGTAAAAATTGATGACTGGTATTATGTCATTTGGTGCACAGATTTTAACGGAGCTGCAATTGGACTTGCTAAAACAAAAGATTTTAAAAGCTTCCTTCGATTTGAAAATCCCTTTTTACCTTTTAACAGAAACGGTGTTCTTTTTCCGCGTAAAGTAAAGGGCAACTACCTTATGCTGTCACGCCCTTCAGATTCAGCACACACACCCTTTGGCGATGTAATGCTTAGTCAAAGTCCAGATCTTACCTACTGGGGAAAACACCGATGTGTCATGCAAAAAGGAGGTAAGGGTTGGTGGCAAGGAGTTAAAATTGGCCCCGGACCAGCACCCATTGAAACAGACGAAGGATGGCTTTTGTTCTATCACGGAGTTTCTTCAACCTGTTCTGGATTTGTGTATTCATTCAGCGCCGCATTGCTTGATTTAGAAAACCCCAGCAAAGTTTTGTATCGATCAGGGGCATACATGCTCACCCCAGAAGAACCATACGAGACAACAGGTTTTGTTCCCAATGTCGCTTTCCCCGTAGCAACCCTTGCCGATGCAGCAACAGGACGCATTGCTATTTACTACGGAGCAGCAGACACCGTTGTAGCCCTCGCCTTCTGTCAACTTGATGAAGTAATACGCTACATCAAAGACAACAACGAACTGGTGGGATGCGATGGAGATGAAGGGAAATTCTAGCGACGA
>DMQP01000046.1 GCA_003455655.1 Treponema sp.
TGGTAACTTTCTCCATCTCCAAGTAACTGTACAATGTCAGAAGTTAATTTGTTTACACACGCTGCAGGATTTCCTAAAGGAATGGCATGTCCCTTACGAACAAAAAATACAACTGTATCCAAAGGCATTTCAACAAAATGTATTCCTTTAGTTATAACTCTTTCTTTTGCACAAGAATTTTTCCATACCACTTGTGTCATATCTTCGGGAACATAAACATAACGACCATTTGCATTCTGTTTGTATATGGGAGCAATCATAATGTCGTTACCCACTAACAGTTGATCTTCTGTTTCCCGTGCAAGCAAATCTTCTGGCCACACAAAACTAAGCGGTCTAAACAACATAGAGTTTGTAAGAGCTGCTTTAACATATTCACTGTACAAATAGGGAATAAGTGCATAACGAAGTTCAAGTATGTTTTTAAAATCTTCTGGATGTTCAAAACTGTAACATTCCTGCTTTCGTGTATTCCATGCTGCATGATTTCTCATAAGGGGAGTAAAAGCACTGAATGCAGTCCAACGTAATACCAAGTCACGAGATGTGTCTGCACCAAATCCGCCAGTATCAGAACCAGTGTACAAAAAGCCACACATGTTAAGACCAGCTATCATCTTTATTTGCATTTCAAGATGACTCCACCAAGAACAACAATCTCCTGTCCAAATTCCTCCGTAACGATGAGCACCAACTGTTGAAGCACGAGAATACAAAAGAATGCGTTTGTCTGGTTTAATTTGTGCAAGCGCATCAGCAGCTGCTTTGGTCATGCGAGAACCAAAAAGATTGTGCACTTTGTCGTGACGAATTTTTTTTGTACTTCCGTCTTTCTGTGTCATGTTGTGAAAGAAACGCGCGTAATCATCATCACGATTAAAAGTGCTATTCGATAAAGGAGTAAATTCGAAAAATGAATCGATATCGAGATTTTTTCCCTCAAGCGATTTAATATGTGCAAACACTTCTTTCAAACTTTCTTCGGAATAAAACATTGCAGGTTCATTCATATCATTCCAAAATCCTTCAATGCCTAAGTCAGTAAGAACTTTGTAATGCATACCAAACCAAAGCGCAGCATCATCATTCAAAAAATCTGTAAAGTGCGAGCGGCCCGGCCACACACCTGCCGTATATTCAGAACCGTCTTCTTTTTTACAAAAGTAACCAAGCTTTATTCCTTCGTCATAAACTGAATATCCTTTTTTTTGTTTTACACCAGCATCAATTATGGGAACAAGACGAATTCCATCTTTGCCTAAATCTGAAACCAACTTTTTCATGTCGGGAAATTTTTTTGTATCAACCGTAAAGTCTTCGTATTCAGTCATGTAGTCAATGTCCAAACACACCGCATCTAAGGGAATTTCTGCTTGCTGGTAACGACGCACTACTTCACGAACATCTGCTTCTGTTTTATAACCCCAACGACTCTGCTGAAATCCAAACGCCCACTTTGGCGGAATATAGCTTTGCCCAATCATCTTACGGAACTGATGCACAATACTTTCTAATTCTGTCATGCCGTCATTGTCTGCAGTAATTGCATATACGGTTACGCCTGTGTCTTTTGTAGTAACGGTAATAGTGTCGCTTTCTGTCCAACCTATGTCAAAAGTAATTTTAGAAGCAGTATCAAAAAACATACCGAATGTCTTTGCACCAAACACTACAAAAAAGTTATGCGCCCCGTACATATATGGCGAAGATTCATTTTGTGCAGACTGATCAAAACACCAACTGGTATAAGAAAAACCACGCTTGTTCATGCCACGAACTGTTTCACCTAATCCGTAGACAATGTCACTTTCCTGCATTCCAAACTGCCACTCAAAAGGAAATTCTTGAGTTACCACTCCACACGGAATCGTTTCCACTTGAGTCGAAACATCCACCAAAACTGCACCAGTGTCAACTGGCTCACCGTAACTATGTTTTGTAACCATAAATTGAGTATAGCAAAATGTTCAATTATTTTGCAAGAGAAGTTAAAAGAGACTTTCAAAGTTCACTTTTGTTTGACAGTCAAAGCCCAAAGCTCCATTTTCTCGTAACTGAGGATTTTCTATGCTAATGCGGTCGTATCTTTGTAAGTCAAAAAAAGCTTGTTCCTTTGCCTTAGGATCATCTTTTTTTGCAGAAAAAGCTATGCGTTTTGTTCCGTCACACAAGAGAAAGCGCACTCGCCCACTTTTGTTCAGCATGGCATCACTGGTAACGGTAAGAATTTGTTGCTGACTTTTTGCTTCTTTCGAAAAAACAAAATATGTCATTTTTACACTGCGTCTGTCTAAACCTGCATCTTGTGCAAGAGAAGCAACTGGTTCTGGAGCCGTCCACGGAATTTCTGCATGACAAGTATGATTGTTTTCCAAAAGAACAGGACAAGTCTTTCCCTTAGGGCAAGGAGCAAGCACTGAATATCCTTCTGCAATAAGACTGTCTCTTACGCAAATAAGTGAACGACTTGTTTGAAGCAAAGCTGGTTCACACACAAGAAGCAAACCCTTTTCAGAAAGATGTGAAGCAAGTTTTTTCACAAAAAGATTTTTGCTTTCTGCTGAATGTGTATTGAACAATTCATTGAGGGCATGACTCATTATGATGATATCGTATTGTTCTGAATCTGTTTCGAAATCTTTTTCTAAATTGCACTCTTTTGTTTTTACAGACACTTGGTCTAACTGACGCTCACACAATTTTTTTGCTAAGGTAAGTGCCTTTTCGCTATAATCTATAAGACTTGCATCTATGTGAATATTTGGGTTTATATCGGTAAGCATGTCGCACAAAGCAAGGCTTGCAGGAGCTGGTCCACTTCCCACATCAAGAATCGAAACGCTTTTCTTACCACTTTGTAAAAGCAAAGACAAAGCCTTCCGAACCGACCACAAAGCACACCAGTTTTGCACATAAGACACAGGCCAATAGTAAAGCAAATAAGAGCCTAAAGACGCAGCATCTTGCATGTAGCCGTTTCCCGCAAGAGTGCGGTCTCCCGTAAGTCCACGCTGTACATGCAATAAAGCTTTAACTACAAGCGACCGTTCGTTAGCAGAAAGTGCAGCACTTGAACCACCCTTGCGCCATAAGCTCAGTATTGCCTTTATGTGCTTTTTTAGGTGACAGTTTGCTTTTTCTACACTTTCGTTTTCGCGAGCCATTATGACAGTTCCGCCAAAGAAATATGATAGACTGAACCACAGTTACGACAGCTAACTTCCAAAGGGTCTGGTCCCTTTACTTTTATGTCATCAAGTTCTGCTTTGGGTAAGCGGCGTATGTAATTAATGTAGGTTTCTTTGTTACAAGGGCAATCATAGCGCACATCACGGTGCAGGGCAATTGAAGGTTTAAACTCACGGAACAGTCCGTAAACAATATCTTCGATAGTTCCCTTTTCGCTAAACCACTGACCCAAAGAAGGAGCTGTCTTAAATGCAAGTTCTACACGGTCAATCAAATCTGCATCAGCTTTTTTATCTGCAGAAGTATTTAACTGACTGCCCAACTTTTGCACTCCTTTAAACTGACCACCAGTTTCGGGCAAGACTTGCAAAAACATTCCGCCAGCACCAATGACACGACCTTCTTTATCCATTTGAATACCAGTATTAAATGCTGTCTGTATTTGTTCACTTTGATTAAAATAGTATGCCAAATCAAGCGCTATGTTTTTATGATCAACTGCAACAGAACTGGTATAAGGCTCACGGTCGCCTTCATGCATAGTTGCCATAGAAAGTGTTCCCGCTCCTAAGAAAGGAGACAAATCCCAACTTTCAAGCGGCTTTTCTACTGGAATAACATCTGTAAACAAATAGCCACGCACGTATCCAGAAGAATCAGCTTCAATAGAAAAACCCTGGGCAGGACCGTCAATTTCATAACGCCAAGTAACATGCTCTCGGCCTTTCATTGTAGGAAGCAAAAGTGCACCGCATAAACTAGCCTGACCTAAAACCATTGTTTCAAGAATTCCTGTTTTATGCTGAGCTCTCATTTGATTAACGAAATGTGTTCCGTGAAACAAAGCTCCACGAACACGTCCCTCTGCCATAACAAAAACAGCCATATCATCTTTGGGAAGAGAATCTAAATGTGCAATTAAATCTGAATCTTCTATCTGTGCCTGTATCATGTGGTGCAGTATAGCATATAGCAACAGATGCGTTCAATCTGTTACACTATGCGCAGAGGTACTCTATGAAAACAAAACAAAAAATGAGCCTTATTCTTAATTTGCTTATCTTTGTGCTTTCTACTTTTTCTGCAATAGCAATGTTTGTTGGTTTTTATTTTATGGGAGAAGCAAATGCTTTTACCGCATTAGGCTTTAACGAATTCAAATACTTTACTGTCGATTCAAATGTATTTGCGGGAATTGTTTCTTTGCTTATAGTTGTGCATTTGTTGTGGAAAAAAGAACAGAAATGTCCCCTTTGGCTTAGTGCTCTAAAACTTGCCGCTACAACCGCAGTAACACTTACCATGATGGTAACAGTCTTTTGGCTTGCTCC
>DMQP01000231.1 GCA_003455655.1 Treponema sp.
AGCACAATCTTAGTTAATCGTGCAACATATATATTGAAGATATGTATCTTACTCTGGCGGTGTCAAATACCAGTCTTCTGCAAATCCTGTGTTAAGTAGTTGCTCATAAAACTGCAGGGGAGATGTTTTAGTTGAATGAGCATGCGACAAAATAAATTGCACAACATCGTAGTTTTTACGGCTTGGAAAGAAACGAAAATAATGTCCATCATCAAGAACTATCATCCATGCTCGATTTCCGGGTGAGACTTCAGTCTTGAATACATCAATTTGATTCAAATCAACACTATATGTTTTGAAATTTTGAAAGAACGAAACTGTAGTTTCAGTTACTATAATTTCGCTCATGCCATTATTTACGAGACAGAGGGCAAGCCCTGCAAAAAACGGTAAAACAGCCACGGGAAAGAATTTAATAAAAAGAAATGGAGTCGCAAGAAAAATTACAATAAACCCTACAAGCATTCGCTTTTCACTACAGGTCATTTTACGATTCATACTCCCTCCTAGAAAAATGTAATTGTTTTTGTATACCCTAAACGCGAATGAATTTCTCCATAAGAAAGAAAATTACTTGATAATTCAGAGCATGATGGAGTTCCGATTCCAAGAGAAAGACTGCTGTTGTTGGTACTGCTGCTGCTTGCTGAAGAACTGCTATGATTAGTGCTTCCGCTGCCTGATGCAGTGCTACTTCCGTGATTTACCGCCGGCTCGCTTTCCGTCGGCTTGGGCGCTGACGGTTGCGTTGCAGTCTCTGTCGGATAGGTAACACTCTTGCGTTTCTTAAGCAGCATGTCTTCCTCTGAAAATACGTTTCTGACTTACATTGTACTTTACAACGCTATAATTGCAAGCGGCTTTGTCTCAAAAATGACCAAGGTCATGCTTCATCAAGATGATTTGTGTTTCTTCTTTTTTTGATTTCTTCTTTCTTCGCGCTTTTCACGCTCAATGATGTCCGGCATGTGCACCCACGGCGATGCAAGCAACATGCGTTCGAACTCTTCTGCAGAACACGGACTATGCTTTGCTTTCTGAAGGAAGAGTTTTGCATTCTCGAAGTTTTGCGTAGAGAATGGAAACATGAATTCTGTACCTCTAGGTTTCCCGTCATGCATATCTGCACGAAAAGAAAAGGTGATGTGTCCGATCGAAGGTCCTTCCCGTATTACGATCGTATCGGGGTCAAGCAACGTATCTTTTATCATGGATGAAAAATAGAACTGTCCGTTTTCATATATCAAGTCCCCTTGTACAAACGATGCATGTATCAGCGCAGCCATTACAGCAACGGGGAAAAAAAAGAATATAATTTCTTTAGAAAGAATAAAGTTCGTGATAGAGACTGCATATGCTATCAGCATTGCCGGGCTAACCAGATATTTGAGAAACTCAAGGGCCACACCTAGCCGTGTCTTTTGTTTCATGGTTCTTACCTGTTCTTTATGAGGGGATACACAACAGTAGTGCCAAAACGCGCATGCGCCTCAAGTACATCAGAATAAAATCCTGCTTTATAACGTTGCAATTCAGCCTCTGCAGTTCGAAATGCCGGCGTCATCATCATGGTCTGAGAAAGGGATAATAAGTTTTCATTTTTTGAATCCAAATACAAACCATATCCCGCTGATGCGGATATCAAACCGCCAGTTCCACTTATTGAATTACCTTCACAGTCAGTACATGCTTGCGAACGTAATCGATATAAAGGAATTTCACGTCCGTAATAGCGAAGAATCATTGACACACAAGCAGGACCACAGTCACGCTCATCATGCTGCATGACAAGTTTAAGACGGCTCATTCTCTGCGCTCCTCCCAGTAACACATTACCCAGCGTCTGCATATTTCTTTGCGAGAAAGAAACGCATGAACATCATCAACGGTAAGCGGAATGTCTGTAACGTCTTCACCTAGTTCCGGCGAATGAAGGGCATTAAGTAATTTTTGCAGCGAATGATAATGATATGTCTTCAAAGACTCTGGAGTTCCGGGAGAATCAACATAATACTGTGACACACAGATTCGAAGACATGCAATATAAAACTGGAGATATTTTTGTCCGAATGAAACAGGCACTCCATTTACACAGCCGCTTTCAATAAGTGAAATCATTTGTAAGAGAATACGGTTGCACGAAACATAATCACCTTCATAATAATAAGCCAATGCCAGGAAAAACAAAGAGTCCATTGCTGAAGGATTAATAAGGCTTATACGTTCCAAACCAGAAATGGGATCCCCCTCTTCAAACAATATTTGAGCAAAGCAATTAAAAAATTCAGTACAGAATCCATCAAGCGTAACGTTCAAGTCTTCGCTCACTCCAGAATCCTGCATTTTTCTTTTAGCATTGGCAAGATGATTTAATGCTCTCTGTTTATACTGCTCATTTTCTGTTTCAAAGTATTGGTAAACTTCCATCCAACCCATCATACACTCAAAGGCATCCCCGTACTCAGATGTCAATCGCATGATTTGCTCGTAATCCGCAAGTGCTTTGTCGACCTGTCCAAGACGACATTCAGCTCTACTTCTAAACCAATAGGCAAATTCATCATCTGGAAAACTTTTGACATACTCATTCGCCATTTGCAACGCAACGGTATCCCATTCTTCAACATTCGCCCACAGGAGAAAATTAGTTACAATTTTCAGGAAATTATGATCTTCCTCCTCTGTCGTGATGAAGAACTGCATAGTGTAGAAATCTTCATACGCTTCATTTATGAGCCCTTGAAGGGCATATGCTTGTGCACGCTGTTCGTACAAGCTATACAGCAGACTCTGTTCTGTAGCTTGCTCTATCTGATGTGTAAGCGAATCTATTTTCTGCAAATATGTATCGGCAGGCAGGCTGGTCACTGCAACCGACAGAAGGAATAAAGAAAGCGCCAGAATTTTTTTTCTCATTTTTTTTTCTCTCCCTTTTATCAGAATGTCTTCCTCCGAAAATACGTTTCTAGCTTATATTTTACTGCACGAGTCCGTAATTGCAAGCGGCTTTGTCCCAAAAATGACCAAGGTCACAGCACAGGCATCAGTGCGTATGAGTCACGTTGATGACCTCGCCGGTATACTTGTCAATGATGATATACGGTTCACCGCCATTTTTTCCGAACATGCAATAGAACACGTTTACCCCCTCCTCGATGACCCACAGGTAGTTTTCGTCATATCAACCTTTTCGGCAAGCAGTATCAATGTGCTCAGAAATGCAAATGCCGGAGTCAGAATAAAACCTACGACCACTTTCCTTGAGGCATCGCAATCATTAAGAAGCATGCGCTTGCTTTTTCTCATCTTCAACCCGCCCCGCCTAATTCTAGACAAATAGAATTACCATAGCCTGAATGTCTCCCAAAATGACGACACCAATCCAAGGCTGATTGCATCCTTATCAAGACATGCGGAAATTTCATCAACAGTGGTAGCATGCCCAGGCATAAGGGATTGCACAACGTCATCATTTATTGCTGCAAGGTGACGGTCTATTTCTTCCCGCGCGTAAATTTTTAACGACTCTGATACTTTGGCTTCGTCAACATAATGCTGATAAATGTTGATCCGCATGAACATAATGTAGAATCCCGACTCAAGACGCATAAAATCTCCATGTAGTGATTTTCCGTCCGGAGTTTGCCCTGATGTTTTGGAAATAAGACGATCCGTAGTCTGAAGACAAGCTTCGTAATCTCCACTGAAATATTCTGAAAGCGCCAGTAAAAACAAAGGATCCAGCACATCCGGATTTTCTTCGCACAGCAGCTTCAGTGCATCATTTGAACCTCCGCTCCCCGTAACGAACTGAGACATTGCATTGCAATAGCATATTTTATATGCATTCGAATCAAGATCGAAAGATAAGGATGCACCAGAATCAAGCAGCATCTGGTTTGCATTTGCAAGCCTGTTCCGTGCGCTCGTCTTGTATTTCTCCTGTCTTGTCGTAACATACAGATAGAGTTCAACTATCCCCATGTCAGCTTCGAATCCTGCATCAACGCTTGAAAGTAGCCGTTCCATTTGTTCGTAGTCAGCAAGAACATTGTCCGCCTGCCCCAAACGTAAATACACATCGCTTCGCCACTTGTAGGTGCGCCAGTCATCAGGAAAACACTGAACATAATAGTTCGCGATGGAAAGTGCACTTTGGAAAGCTTCATCATAATTAAGATGCAACAGGAAACTTATCAATATCTGCGATGCTTCGTGATATTGTTCCTTTGTGACAGCGACATCGTACAACGCATAAAAATCCGAGAACGCTTCTGTCGACATACCGTTATTTGCATACAGAAGCCCACGCTGCTTATAAAGGTTGAACAAAGTGTTTTTGTCTGTTTTTTGTTCTATCTGCGCAGTCAGAGAATTCAACTCATTCTCGAAAGGATTCGCAGTCAAACAGACAGGAGAAAACAATACAAGCAATACGACATACATCAGAACATGTTTTTTCATAGGGCTCCTCTTGCTATGGTCGGAACGTAAAGTCTAAATGCCCCTTGATTCTTGAAGGATCAAAATTTCCAATAGTACTATCCAGCAGTAGCTGACCATCGTACTCTGTCCATGCTTTCAATTTCCAGCATTCTTCACTTGTTATACTAACAGACGGATAGGAGGTTACAAAATTTCCTGACTGCATATAAAGGCTTATGTCATCTCCCAGAGGAATAGATCTGTACAGTCCGTTGTTCACAGTTGCATAGTTGCTTAACTCGCTTCCTACAAGTTCTGTCATAAAATCACACCCATCTTTTAGAGTAAATTCAATCAAGCCAAAAAGATTAATACTCATATTCTGTAGATTTTTGGATATGTTTTTAGAAACATCTGTTCCTGGTGGGAAAATATATTCTGGTTCATCCTTTGTTATTGGTGGTCGGGAAGGAGCAACGTAAGGAGGTTGTGGCAGGTGCCTTTCTGAGTGATTCCATGCTTCATAATACTCAAGACTAGTTTTAATGTCATTGCAAGTCTCTGTTTCAGAACTCACTTGTTGTTCTCCCTTGTCTATTTCAATCGGATCACGCAATGCCGCATACAACTGTCTTAGTTTCCACAGAAGATAACTTCTGGTTCAAGAGTAAAACCTGTTTTTTCGCCTACAACTTTTTGTACTTGTTCAATAAGCTGTCGAATGTCGCTGGCGCTTGCCTTTCCCTTGTTGATAATAAAGTTACCGTGCCAGGGTGCAATTTGTGCATCTCCTACCGAAAGACCTTTTAGTCCGCACTCATCAATGAGAGCACCACTTGGTTTTCCAAAGCTTCGATTGTTTTTAAAAACACTTCCTGCACTGGGGTAAGAAAAATGTCCCTTTTGTTCTCTGTCTGCAATGTACCCTTTGCCTTCGTTGTTCAGCCTTTGAACTGCATCTAAGTTGGCAAGAGCAAGCTTTAGTTTTACTTGCACAATTATTTTTGTTCCCTCTACAAAAGGAGAATGTTTATATGCCCAATCTTTGCTGTCAAAGCTGTATTCTTTTAGCGTGTAGTTATCTTTTGCATCAAGGTAACTTACGCTTTCAATTATGTCACTTATGCTTTTTTCGTAACAGCGAGCGTTCATAAAACAAGCTCCGCCAATGCTTCCGGGTAAACCTGCAAATTTTTGCATTCCCGCAATGCCTTTTTGTGCACAAAGACTTACAATGTCATCGGTTTTGGCACCAGAGCCTGCACTTACCACAGTATAGGAATTGTCTTTTGTGCTTATGGAAATATCGCAGAGTCTTTTTGTCGAAAGAACTGCTTGTGAAAAACCGCTGTCACTTACAATAAGATTACTTCCTCCGCCTAAAATAAAAGGACAAAAGCCTTCTTGACTGAATGTTTTAAGCGCAAAAGCTGTCGATTCAACATCTTGAGGTTCTACAAAAACTGCTGC
>DMQP01000010.1 GCA_003455655.1 Treponema sp.
TAGGTTGCCCCTGCAGAACGAAGTGACTGTTCGCTTCCAAAGCCCCACAGTATGCCCAAAGATTCAATGCCAGCTTTTTGTGCACCCTGAATGTCAAAGTGTGTGTCTCCTATCATTAGACAAGAACTTGTGTCTTGAATGTTTAGATTTTGCATGACATACCGAATGATATCTACTTTGTTTACACGGACTGCTTCTTCCAGATCACTTCCTCCCACAAAATCAAAAAGGTCGAGTATGCCTTTTTTTTCTAGAATTTGTCGAGCATATACTTCTGGTTTACTGGTTGCAACTAAAATGCGTTTTCCTCCTTTGCGCAATTCTTTTATTAAGTCTATGACTCCGTCGTAAATGCGACATTCAAACATGCCTTTTGCAGTGTAGTATTCGCGGTATTTTGCCATAGCTTGGGGTAAGGTGTCGGCAGTAAAGCCAAAAACACGGGTAAAACTTTCCAGTAGTGGCGGACCAATCATAGTCTTGTAGATTGATTTATCGGTAAGAGAAATGCCATAAAAGTCAGCTACATAGTCAAAAGATTTAAAAACCCCGTCGGATGTATCAGAAAGAGTGCCGTCAAAATCAAAAAATATGTTTGTGTGCTTTAGCATAGGCTTAGTTTAGCATAAAAGATATGTATTTACAACAAAGTGGTTTTATTGTATTATTAAGACTATGGCTATAGTCACAAGTCAGCAGATATCTCAGTATTATGAAGAATACCGCAATACCGAGATAACCTTTACAAAAGATATAATAAGAACTTTGGCAATGGATCCCCGCCAGATTTATGTTAAATGTAATGGTGGGCAATGGCCGTGTATTGTCAATTCTACCTCTTTTACTCAGGTTCGCATTATTGTAGGAACTAAAGGTTCAGCATATACAGAGCTTTCTAAAAAAGGAAATCCTCCTGCAAGTGTTAGATTCTGTTTTTTTGAACCCAATGGTCAGTTTATGAACTTCTTTATTGCCGGTCGTGTTGCCGAACTTGCTCCTTTTGCTGGTAACGGTGATCTTGCACTGGTAACTATTGAATTTTCTCAGCGTCCTCCGGATGATTTTATTGAAATGATAGGTCATCTTTTGGATGCAAATATGAATGCTGTTCGTCGTAAGGAAGAGCGTATTGCAATTAATCAAGATTCTTTGCGTAAGTTAGGCATTCCTAAATCTGAGACAATCGTTATAGTTCAGAATGTACCCCGTCACTGTGTTTTGCGCAACTTAAGTTTTGGCGGTGCAAGCATTGTGCTTATGGGTCTTCGGAACTTTTTGGTCAACAAAGATGTAATTCTTAAAGTTGATTTTGATGAACCCCACGAAACTATCCAGCTGGGCGGAAAAATTATTTCTGCTGCTCCCCTTGAAGGTCGTAAAGATGTGGTAAGTGCAAACATTGCTTTTGCTGAACAAATGGTTCCGCTTTCCTACAAAATTCACATCAACGGTTACCTCAACACAACGCGTAAAATTCAGATGGATAAGGTTTCTCAGCAGGGTATGTCTCCTGAACAACTGGCACAGGCAGCCGCAAGCCTTAAAGCAATGAACGGTGGCGGAATACAAAGTGCAGACGCTAAACCAGAAGCTGCAAGTTCTCTTTAGGCATAGACAATGGCACAGGCAAACCCCTTAGATTCTGTTTTTTTTGTTTCTCTTCCAGAAGGTATTTCTCTTTCTAATCATGCAATGAACATAGATCCGTCTATTCAACTGCCGGTTCAGCGTAAACCCGGAGATGACTCTTCTACATTTAACATTGCAGATCTAACTCAAGAACAGATTCTGTCTGGTATTCTGACTGTTTTAGCTTATGACAAAAATAATGAACACGCAGACTATTATCGTCGCATTATAAAAGAAGCTCGTCCCGACATTAAGAAGGAACTTGCAGAAGCAGCAATTCTTAAGGCAGGAAACGAAGACTGGGATCTTGCTGAAGAAATATGGAGTGCCCTTCACGGACTTGACCCCCAAGATATGGCCATAATTTTAAACATGGCACTCTTTTTTGATCAGCGTGCAGATTCTTATCGTCGCAACGACTTGCATGAAGATGCCGACGCTTACGATGCACTTGCACTCAGATATTACACTGATGCAATGAATGCTGATCCCGAAATTCCAGATGCCTTTTTTAACGCTGCCTTCTATTATTTTAAGAAACGAAATTTTTCAGAAGCAAAAAGTTGTTTCGAAAGTTATCTTGCTCTTACCGCTGATTTTGATGATAAAGAACTGGGTGAAAATGGACTGTATAAAAAACAGCGCGCTCAGGAAATGATCGACAAAATTAAAACACGCAATCTTGAAGATGAACAGTTTCATGCTGCTTACGACTACATTTCTTCTGGTCAGGAAGAAAAAGGTCTTGAAGCAATTCGTAAATTCATTCAGTCAAATCCTGCTGTGTGGAATGCATGGTTTTTGCTGGGTTGGGGTTTGCGCAGACTGGAACGCTACGAAGATGCAAAGCAAGCTTTTTTAACTGCCCGTGATTGTGAAGGTGGAGACGAAAGTCCAGACACTTTGAACGAACTAGCTATCTGTCAAATGGAAACAGGCGATTTTGACGGTGCAATGGACAGTTTAGTCGATGCACTTAACATGGATCCTGACAATACAAAAATTATCAGCAATATGGGCTTCCTTGCTTTAAAGACAGGAAATCGTGCTGAAGCAAAAAAGTATTTTGAAACGGTTCTCGAAATTGATCCTAACGACAAACTTGCACAGAGTCAGGTTGCAAGGCTCTAGTTTTTTTTGAACAAAATTAAATCTAATGAATCAAAGTCATAAGTGAAGTTCCGTCTGCAAGGCTTATGTGATCTCCGACACTTATGCCGTTAGCTTTAAACCATCCTTGGGGAACTTCAAGGGCAAATCGTACCGACCGACTGCTTTTAATGTTTGTAAGAGAATAGGGTGTCATGTCTAAAATATCAGCAATAACACCTCTACTGTCTATGTAAGCAATAGAAAGTGGATGTGGTGTGTCTTTCATGTAAAAGTTAAGAATCTGATCTGTTTCAAACACAAAGAGCATGCCTGTTCCGTCAGGAATTGTTTTTCGGTTCATGTAACCGTATGCTCTTTCTTCGTTTTTGATTGCCAGTTCTGCTTCAACGCTAAAACTTTGTCCGTCTTGCCGAGTAATGGTTAATTCTTGAATAGGAAGTTTGTATTTTCTTGTGTCACATGCTGCAGACAAACAGACAGTTGCAGTAAGAACAATGAGTGTTGCAATGCGTCGTAAAGAAAACTTCATTACAGTCCTTCCAAAAATTGTGATCGTGACATTTCTGCAGCACTTTCTCTAACTAAAGCTTGTTGTTGCAGTTGGTCAAAGACTTTGCGGTCTGTGTATTTGAGCGTAAGTGGTCGTTCTAATGCCATAATTACAGAATCGTTTTTCCATTCTGATTTTGAAGGATTAAGGGAACCAGGATTGCCGTATTTTGAACACAGTGTGCTAAAGACTGAATAGTGATCCATTTTAGACTGATTCATATTGATGGTGATGATGTAAAGTTTTCCATCGTAAAACTGAAACCAGCATTGTGTTAAAAAAGAGTAGGGAGCAGAAACTGAAGTGTCTGTTTCTATAAGTACACGGTTTTCTCCGGGAAGCAAAGAAACATCTCGTTCTCCTCGGTATCCAAATTGTGGATTTTTTTGAAGAATTTCTTTGACTTGTTCTATAGTCATTCCCAGTTGAATTCCGCCGTAACCAGCAGGAAGTGGTTCTGAAGCAAGCACTGGCAGTAATGCACAAGCAAGCAACAGTAAGCTAAGCGTTAGTCTTTTCATTGTTGTACCGCAGCAGCCTTCTTTTCTACACGCTTACGATAGAACGCTGCCTGTTCAATAAGGTCAGGAATATCGCGCACGCATATCTTACCGCCAGAAATTTTTACATGACGGTCAGATTCAAATTGAATCATTGCCCTTGCCTTGTAGTGATCGGGAATACTACACATGTTAGCCAAATCGGTTGTTGAATAGTCTGACTGGTACACATCTGCAGCAGTGAAATCACGCTTCAGTTTTTCAAGCTGAAGGGCAAGCATATCTATAAGTTTTTCTACCGGATCTGTAATCTTTGTGTTAATAAGCTGACGGTTCATTGACCACAGACGTTCTGCAAGAGTAGTAGTAAGACGAGAAATCATCTGGGGCTGAGTTGAAACCATCTGCAGAAAGTTTGCGCGGTTAACAGTCATAAGGCGGCAGTCTTCGTTTGCAATAGCAGAAGCTGAACGTGGTTTGTCTTCAAGCAATGCCATTTCTCCAAACATGTCACCTTTTTGCAAAAGAGCCAGTGTTACTTCCGCACCGTCAACTACTTTGGTAATACGAACAACACCTTCTTGAATAATGAACATGTCTTGTCCGCGCTGATGTTCTGCCATAATCATGGTTCCCTGAGGATAAGAACGTACCAAATCGTTGTTGGGTTCGTAGTAGACTGCCTTTGAACGAGGTTTTAGAGCAATGAAACGTTTTTTTGCAAGTTCAATAGAAGAGCCCTGAGGACATTCTTTTAAGTATTGATAGTAGGCGTAAGTGGCAATGTCGGTCATGCCTTCGTTGTCGTAGAATTCTGCAACGCCAATAATGTTTTCTGCGGTATCAACAACCGTACGACCCAGTGCTATTCGAGAAAGCTCTTCGTTAACTTCGCGCATGTTGTTGGCAAATGTACGGATTATCTTCATAGCAACGGGGGTGTTGCGCATAATAAGTTCTGGGTATTGGTCACGACGAACAGCAATTGCAGTTCCGTCAGTAAGTGCAATAACGCTTTCCATCTGACTGCGACCAGCCATACAGGGAATAACGCCAATAAAGTCACCAGGTCCAAGCCTCTTTGAAGAGTTGACCGCAGCTGCACCCTGTTTACAAATAACCTGCCCTTGTTGGATGATGAAAAATCTGTCGACGTTAGGGGTACCTTCAACCACAAGGTAAGTGTTTGCTTTAAAACTTGTAACTGCTAATTGTAACAAAGAATCCCCCTGAAAACTTTTTTACGGTTCCCTACAGTGTCTTATAGTATAGATAGTATGAGTGCTTTTGTCAACGAAGCATAGGGCAATATAGACATTTGAGGGGTAAAAGAGGTAAAATAATGGTATGAAAGGGTTTTGTTTTCTGTCGGTAAAAAAACTTGCCAAAAGGGTAGGTGTTTTTCTTTTATGTGCCATTGCAGCTTCTCAGTGTTTTGCGGCTTCTGCTACAAAAGGTTCTTCTTCTGATGTTCAAGAACAGCGCAAGTACTTGGAACTTATAAATAATGTGTATCAGTACATTCAATATCAGTATGTAGACGATGTTGATGCAAAAAAAGTCTATGAAGGTGCAGTGCGGGGCATGCTTGAATCTCTTGATGACAAGTATTCTGTATACCTCGACCACGATTCATGGCGCGAAATAACCGATACCACTCAGGGTAATTTTGGTGGCGTTGGTCTTTCCATTACAAAACCAGCAAGCAGTACTCCCGAAAAACCAGCTTATGTTGAAGTAGCTCGTCCTATTGAAAATTCCCCCGGATACAATGCAGGAATTCGTGCTGGAGATAAAATTATAGCCATAGACGGACAAGATACTGCTCCTATCACTATGAGTGAAGTGCTTAATCGTCTTCGTGGTGAAGTTGGAACTTCGGTTACTGTTACTATTCGCCGCGGAAAGTCAGATGTTTTTGAACGCACCTTAGTTAGAGCAATTATTGAAAACCCCACCGTTACTTACGCACTCATCGGAGCTACCGGTTACCTTAAACTGTCGGGCTTTTCTTCAAACACAGCCTCTCGTGTTCAGGAAGCCTTAGATTCATTCAAAAAGAGCGGATTTTCGTCACTTATTATTGACTTGCGAGACAATGGCGGTGGACTGTTAACTTCTGCCGTTGATATTGCAGATAAATTTATTGATTCGGGAACAATCGTTTCTACCAAGAGTCGCCTCCGTTACGAAAACGAAACCTATCGTGCTTCTTCTATAAAGACGACAGTTGCTCGAAATATACCCATTGTTGTTTTGGTAAACGGCAATACTGCCAGTGCAAGCGAAATTTTAACTGGTGCTCTCAAAGACACACATCGTGCCTATGTTGTGGGAACAACCACCTATGGAAAGGGAAGCGTTCAGTATCCGATTCAGTTGTCAGAGGATGACGGATTTAAAATTACAATTGCGCGTTACTATTCTCCTTCAGATTCTAACATTGACCAAGTAGGCATTGTTCCCGATCGTGAAGTTTCTTTCAAAGATTTTGAAGAAGAACAAATTGAAGTTTATCAAAAGCTTTTAGACGATGACACTATCTATTCCTATGTTGATGCACATCCTGACATGACAGAAGCAGACATTGCTTCTTACGCCATAACACTGCAAAAAACATACAAACTCGATCTTCGTGTGCTTCGTAAGTTGGTGCGTAATCAAGTAGAACGAACAAAAGAATCTGCGGTGTATGATTTAGACTACGACCTTCAGTTGCAAGAAGCGCTTCGAATTCTTGCGGAAGAAAATATACCAGAGCTCCTTAAGCACACAAAAACACTTAAAGAGTTAGAGCAGGAACGCGAAGCAGCAGAACCGGTAGAGGCATGAGACAGATTGTAAGCGAACATGAACTTGCATCTGATGGAACCCTTTTGCTTACGGGTAAACAGGCTTACCATTTGTGTAAAGTTTTGCGCGTTACTTCAGGAGACATGCTGTATGTGCGTTTGCCCAAGGGTGTGCTTCAGCCTATGACTGTAAGTCGAGTTGACGAAAATGCTAAAGAGCTTGTGCTTTCTTGTGCAGGTTCTGTGGTAACAAGAGTAAACAATGCCCTTCCGACAAAAAAAGCAGAAGGACCTCGTTTGTGGTTGTTTCAGTTTGTGCCTAAGCCTGTTAAAATGGAACTGATTGTTCGGCAAGCAACAGAATGTGGTGTTGAAAAAATAATTCCAGTTGCAGGTTCTTTTTGCCAAAAGAGCTCGCTTGATTCTGTTCGGAAAAAAAGCGACGGTGACAATGCTCGTTGGAACAGAATTATTACTGAAGCAATGGAACAAAGTGGTTCTGCGGTGCATACACAAATTATGCCTTGCGTAAGCGTACAAGAAGCATGTGACTTGTGGAAGCGTAACAAAGATCATGCACTTGCCTTGTGTATGTATGAACAGAGTGCAGGAACTCTTAGTTTGCATGAAGCGGTTGCAGCAAATCCTCAGGCTTCTCTTGCGGCACTGGCAGTAGGAGCAGAAGGCGGTATTGCTCCGTCAGAGTTTAGTCTTTTGTGTGAGTGTGGCTTTACGGGCGTACACTTTGCAACAAATATATTACGCTGTGAAACTGCTGCCCTCTATGGCATGGCGGCACTTCAAACAGCACTCAGGGAGAACACAGTATGGCAGTACAACGCATAAAATTGCTTGGTGTACCAGTAGACATCCTTCCTCCACAGGATATGGAAACAGAAATTCTAGAACTACTTGCAAAACCAGGAACAAAACAGATTGTGTTTATGTCGGTGTGGGATTTACTTAAAGCAAGACGAAAGAATGATTATGCGCAATGTGTTCGTGAAGCAGATTTAGTCTTACCTGTTTCAAAAAGTATTTTACGCGGTGCACGGTTTCTAAAAAAAGAAGTGCCCGTTCGTTATAATCAATTTACTGCGGTTATTTCTATTCTGTCTGTTTTGGAAAATCACTATAAGTCTCTCTATCTTTTAGGCGGAAGAAAAAAAGCGCTTATGGCTGCAGAGCGAAATGTGCGTTCAACTTTTCCCGGTTTGCAGATAGTCGGAAGATATGTGGGTTATTACCCCAAAGCAGTTGAAAATGATATTGTGCAGGCAATTTTTAAAGCGTCACCTTCACTTGCATTAGTGAGCGATGGTATTCGAGAAAAAGACTGTTGGTCATACACAAGACGCAATCGTTTTTCTTCAAGCATCTTTTTATACTATCGTGATGGAATTGGAATCTTTAGCGAACGAATCAAAAGAGTAAAAGAAAAAACATTTGAGCGTGGCTTAGAAATTTGGTCTGAAATTTTACATAATCCCCTTAAGTTGTTTCTGATTTTTCCGTACATATATTATATAGTGTGTCTTCTTTGGTATAAATTGTTTAAACGGAATGACGCTGACTGATGTTCAGTTCATGCAAAGACTAAAAGTCTTTTTGTTTACAAAAAACGCCATGCTTCATAAATGGTGTGCCAGCGAACTGAATGATTTGTTTCAGATTGAAACTGACGCACCAGATGCTTACAGTGCACTTTTGAATGCAAGGCAATTACCTTCTTGTGTCCTTATGGACTATGACTTTTGTTCTGAATCATTACAAATACAAAACTACAACTACATCAGTAACACTTTACATCTTTCATTCATTTTTTTATTCTGTCAAAAAAATCAGCTTGTTCAAAAAAGAAACATTTTTCCTAACGCATATTTCATAAGTATTTATTCCGACTGTGGCTCTTTAAGCGCTTTGCTACAAACATTAGTGCATCATGTTTGTTCGCTTGCACCAAAGGTTATTGTTCCCCAAAAAGAACTGCAATTAGATTTACCCTCTCTTGATGAAAACTGCGCTACAAGTGATTCAATGGAAGTCTTTTATAAAAAAGTTCAGCGTGTTGCTCGCTCAGAAGAACCGGTGCTTTTGTTAGGAGAAAGTGGAAGCGGAAAATCCTACACTGCTCGTCGTATTCACAAATTGTCGCGTTTTAAAAATGGTCCTTACTTTTCACTTAATGTTGCAGAACTAACGAGCGCTATTGCCGAAAGTCAATTGTTTGGAACAGTGAAAGGTGCTTTTACCGACGCACAAAATATGAGTGGACTTTTTGAACAGGCACAAGAGGGAACACTTTTACTTGATGAAGTAGCAGAGCTTGATCTTTGTGTTCAAACAAAATTGCTTGATGTTTTAGAAACAAAAAAGTTTCGTCGCTTAGGTAGCATGAAAGAATTGCGCTTTGACACACGACTTATTTTTGCAACAAATGCAGATTTGCATGAACGAGCACGCCAGGGTTTGTTTCGTGCAGACTTGCTCTATCGCATAGATGTTTTGCGTATTCATGTTCCCCCGTTAAGAGAACATCGTTCTGACATTCCGCGACTTGCAAAAGAATTTGCCAACCGTAAAAACAGAACACTTTCTTCTTGTGCTATTGATGCACTTATGTCTTACTCGTGGCCAGGGAACATACGACAGTTGAACAATTACGTAAATCGTGCTTGCGTACTTTCTGCCCGTGAACAACTTACTGCAGACGATTTTGATTTTATTCGGTAGATTTGTGCTGACTTAATCCAGCTGCTTTATTAAAAATCTTTTCAATATATTTTGCTTCACCTTCACTCAGAGAAGCGCGCGAAAGAATGTTCCTCCAGAATAGGGACATGTCTGTTTTTCCTGTTCTAGAAAAAAATCCTATGGTTTGCAAATTGTCGGTAATGCAAGAAACGGTTTTGTCTAATCGCTTAAGAGTAATGGGTGTGTATCCGGCAAAATCTTTTTGTGTTTCTCTAAAAAAATGATAGCATATAACATGAACCGCATGACTTAAATTAAGAGAAGCAAATTCATCACTTGAAGGAATAGTTACTCCCACTGTGCATTGCAAAAGTTCTGAATCGGTAAGACCGGTGCGTTCGTTTCCAAAAACAACAGCTGTCTTTGCATTTGTTTTCGAAGTTAGAGAAACAAATTCTTCTGGCAAAAGTAATTTACCCTTGCGTTTTTTTCCGCGTCGTCTTGTTGTTCCCGCAACTGCAGTACAATCTTCAGTAGCACTTTTTATTGAAGAAAAAAATTGAGCGTTTTCCCAAATGTTTGCGGCGTGTATGGCAAGAATGCGTACTCGTTCATCGTCATAGTCTGAGCGCTTCCCCACAATGCGCAAAGTGTGCATACCGTTGTTTGCCATGCTTCTACAAACAGCACCAATGTTACGGCTTTCTTCGGGATGACATAAAACAATGACAATGTTGTCCAGATTCATGCAAAAACTATATACTGTTTGTCTGTTTCGCGCTACAATACAAATATGGCAGAAAAAGCACTTATTTTTGGCGGAACAAGTGGTATTGGAAAAGAGCTTGCTCTTCTACTTGCACAAAGAGGAATGTCGGTTACCGTAACGGGAACAGCCCGCTGTGGATTTGACATACCGAATGTTCGTGTGCTTTCGATTGCCGCAGAACAGTTACTTGCTTCTGACTCTTCTTATATGCCAGACTCGCTAAATGATTTTTATGGGGAACTAGATGAATGTAGCAGTCTCTGTGTTAGTTATGGTCCTTTTGTGTCAAAGCCATTGCATCAAACGTCACTTGCAGAGTGGAAAACCGTTGCGCTTTACGATTACGCACTTCCGGGTTTACTGGTAAGTCGTGCCCTCAAGGGTATGCTTAAGCGTTCCTACGGTAGAATTTTATTGTTCGGGGGAACAAGAACCGACACCATTCGTCCCTGTAAGACAAACGCTGCCTACACAGGTGCAAAGACAGGACTTTCGGTTTTAGTGAAGTCGGTTTCTGCTTCTTATGGGGAACATAACATAACCTGTAATGCAGTTTTGCCAGGTTTTGTTACTTCAGTCCCTAAAGGCCAACAGAGTGTCAGTGCACGTTCTGTAGCAGAAACTGCAGTTAGCCTTTTAACGAATCCCCATCTGAACGGAAACTTAGTGACTGTGGGAAACGTAAATTTTTAAGTTTTTTTACAAATAATGTAAAAATGGAGATTTCTATTTGACACTTTCACTAGTTTTGTGTAAAATAGTAAAGTGACGACTTACTGGGTACATCCCGTACTGGTTTGGGTAAGTCACGGAGGAATATGAGCAGCAACGATTTAGTTCCTGGCTTCAGTGACGAAAAAGACGACAGCCTTAAAATGAGCCTCGAAAAGTTGGGTGATGTTGAAAACGGCATCCTGGTTTATTTGAACGGATACATCGACACTTACAACTCCATTTATTTTCAAAAACAAGTTAATCTGATTGTTACTGCAGATTACTGCAATATTGTCTTTAACTGTGCAAACCTTAACTATGTGTCATCAACTGGTATTGGTTCTTTTACTTCTTTCCTTAAGTTAGTAAAGCCAAAGGGTGGTGACATTGTTCTTATGAGCATTCAGCCTAAGGTTCACGAAGTATTCCAGCTCTTGGGATTCAGCCAGTTCTTCAACATTAAAGACACACTGGAAGAATCAATCGACTTTTTCAAAAAGGGTGCACCTGTCGAAGCAAGCGTTTTCCCCAAAGTTTTCTCTTGCCCCGTATGTTCAAAGCGTCTTAAGGCAACAAAGAGCGGCCGTTTCCGCTGTTCTGAGTGTAAGTCAATTTTGGCAATTAACCAGCAAGGACAAGTCTTCTTAGGTTAGACTGGTTCTTTGTAATAACATGCCTGCGGTCATTAGAGCTTTCTCTTGACTGCGGGCATTTTTTTTGCTACCGGTCGGTATGCTTGTGTGCACATCCTGTGGAAAACATGCGCTTATTTGGGTACAAATAGCCACTTTTCTTAAAAAGAGGTAAAAAAATCCCTCAAAAAAAGTGAAAAAATTTTTTAAAAACATATTGACATTTTTAATTCTATATAATACAACAATTTATACGAGCGTATAGGATTTTTGCAATTCTTCATATTATCTAGAGTTAGACGCTCTGTGTATAACCCTTGTATTTATAGCAGTAAAACGCCTGTGGAAAACTTGTGCGTGAATTCCCCCAAAAGAGTAAGTCTTCTCGACAAAACGCCTGTTAGGTGTTACAATTTATAGTATGAAATCATCTAAAAACTCTGCCATAAAGCAAGCTTTCAAACTGATTTTGTGCTATCTCTTTTGTGTTATAGCAAGTACCCTTTTGGCAGCCCTTGTGTACATGGTGTATCGCATTTGTACAACATTAGTTGCAGGTCAGGCCATACATGCGTTTTCGTTAACACTTTTTCTTGAAGGTGCGCTTGTTATGCTTCCACTGGTGTTAGCATTTGCCATTATGCTTATGGCTTTTTATTTGACTCGTCATCCTTCGCGTAAAATTCTTTCTGTAATTGTCTATGTAGTGCTTTCTCTTGCAACTTGGTATGCCGCTTTACCGCCAGTGCTTCATCTTGCAGAAAACCACTTTACTGCCAGTTCGGTAAAAGTTTCTGAAAGTATTTTGTCGCCAGGTTTTTTTAGAGAAGCAGAACCTTATGTCTTTTACTATTCAGGAGTAGATTCAGAAAACAATGCTCAAGGTTTAGTCTTTGAAAAGAACAACGATGTTCAGCAAGTCTATACATTCAGTGATGTTCAACTACCTCGTGCAAGTGGCGGTTTTTCTGATTCACTTATTGGCGAAACCGTTGAAATGCCCTCGTTGATGAGACGCATGCTTTCTTGGTATAAAGGTCTTGCTATGGGGGCCTTCCGTGCTAACGATGCAGGTTATGTAACGTGGGCTTTTTATGCTTCTATGGGAATTGCGCTCTGTTCTGTTTTAGGTTTGTACAAAGTGTCAAAGTGGCGTCTTTTAAACATGAATGCAATTCTCTATGCTTCGGTGGGAATTATTGTGTATAACTATCTGCTTGTGGTAACCGATGTACTTGCTGGTCCTTCGCAAGTGGTTGCTACTTGGTTTAGAAAACTGACCTTTATACAAAATCCGCTTCAAGTGTTGTTGAATTTGTTTGTTGCGCTCGTCTTCTTACTTGTGGGAATAATTAGTGCTGCCCATAACAAAAAAGCTCACGCTACTATGGGGGCAACAATATGAAACGAATCTTTGGCATAATGGCAGTATACACTGTTTTAATTTTTGTAGCATGTATTGCTATTTCTTTTTTCTGGGGGAACATACCTCAGCTGCTTCCTGGTGCAGAAAAGAGTTTTACTTTTTTTAGAGCATTAAAGTGGTTTTTGTTTTTACTTGCACCAATAACACTCACTGGTTTTATTGCAGGTTGTACTGTTGATTGGCGTATTGGAGAAAACATCAATGTAGCACGATTTTCGTCTGCAATGTTTGAACGCTTTAAGAAAGTGCTCCTTGTAGGTATTGTTATTGCCGCTGCTCTTACTCTTAACAAAGAAATTTTTCTGCCTTTAGTAGAAGGTCATTTGCAAAGTGTGTGTGAAGCCCCCGATGAACTTGCAAAAAATTTATTCTTTGCGCGAAAGTTTCAGATTGAAGGTAAGCCTCTGCTTTCCTGGCAGTATGCAGTGCTTGCACAAAAAGTTGCACCTACAGACGAAGATGCATTACGTATGGTTAAAGAAACAAGCGACACTCTTGAACGTGTTCATGAAAATGCAATAACGTATCCTGAAACAGTTGAACATGTAGACATGCCTATTTACCGATCAGACACTGTGTATACGGTAAAAGAGTTGCTAGACAAATCTGATGCTGCTGCCGCAAAAGAAGAATGGTTTAACGCTCATTACTGGGCAACTCTTGCAATGCAAGCCTGTAGCGGAACCGACACCAACTTAAGTCGTGCTCAAGATGCAGCAAATCTTGCATGGAACCATTTGAGTAATCCTTCTGGTTTTAACAACGAAGATGAAAAGAACTACTACGCAACAAAAAAAGAAGGTTATGCGGCTCTAAACAGTGGAGACAATTTAAAAGCCTACTACATATTTACTGGATTAAGTCGCTCTTCTGCAGAACATGCGAGTGACCCAGATGTAGTTCGATATCTTGCGATTGCAAAAGAACGTGTTGAAAGTGAATACTTCTTTATTGATGAAACACAAGATTTGCGTCTTCAAGAAGATGCACACAACATTTACTTTACGCTCTCTTATCCCAGTGGCGATAAACTGGTTATAAGTATTCGTGGATCGGTAACGCTCAAGCAGACAGGTAGTTATGTTCGTTACTTTGATGGATTAAGCATAACACAGTACGATTCACGAGGAAAATTTGTACGCTCACTTTCTGTTCCTTTTGCTAAAGCAATGGCACTGCCAGTAAGCGTTTTAGACGAAACGACACGAGCTTCTTTGGGAGTTCAAAAATACTGGCGCACTATTCCTTACATTCAATTACAGTCAGTAGATCGCATTACAGAAGGTATTGTTAGTAAACCTCAGTATCTGTATGAAGAGACAGGACTTCCTCAAAACATAGCAGATGCAAACGGTATGCATATTCCAGAACAAACAGTAACAACAGTAACTTCTTCTGAACTTCCTCCAGAGACAACCTATTTGTTCTTGCCTATGGATTATGATGACTTTGATGTAGTGACTCATGCTTCTTCCGGTGCAGATGCAATGCAACTGTTAACACTGCATTCTTTTGTTCCCCAAGCAGAAGCCTATGGCTTTGCAAAAGAAGTGTACAATCAGTCTTATGTAAGTCGTCTTATGTATGCATTCTTTATTCTGATTATGGTAGTGTTTACTGCAATGTTTGCATGGAACTACCGCATAAGCGATGACCGTTCTCCTTTTAAATTTGGCTGGGTCTTTATGTTCCCCCTCATAACAGGCATGATAACTATTGCAATGGATATTATGTCTTATTTGTACACAATTACAAATTATCTTGTGGTGGGAATGTTTGGTTCTGCGGCAATTTTTGTTGCGCTTGGACTGAATGTACTGATACTTTTTATTGTATCAATTGCATTCTTAGCCCGTCACGCAAACTAATTTTAATTGATATCTACTCGAGTAATGTGAGCGCCCAGTGCCTGTAAGCGTTCTACCAAATGTTCGTAGCCTCGTTCTATTTGGTAGACATTACTTATAACACTTTCTCCGTGAGCGGCCATAGCTGCAATAACCATTGCCATACCTGCGCGCACATCGGGCGACACTAAGTGGTCTCCGTGTAAAGTGCTTGGACCTGTTACAACAGCTCTGTGTGGATCGCACAAAGTAATGCGGGCTCCCATGTTAATAAGTTTATCAACAAAGAACATGCGGCTTTCAAACATCTTCTCAAAGATAAGAACGGTTCCTTCGACTTGTGTTGCAACAACAGTCATAATGCTTGTTAAATCTGGCGGGAATCCGGGCCAAGGAGAGTCATCAATTTTAGGAATCATTCCTCCTAAATCAGTATTAACTTTCATTTCTTGAGCAGCGCTTACCGTAAGCACATCGTCTTCAATTTCCCAACGAATGCCCAGTTTTCCATAAGAAATGCGCAAAGGTCTCATGTCTCTTTCGCGAACTCCAGTAATAGTTACTGAACCACGAGTTGCTGCTGCAAGTCCAATGAATGAACCTATTTCCATAAAGTCAGGTCCAATTGCATATTCGGTTGAACCTAATTTTTTTACGCCATCAATGTGAAGAATGTTACTACCCACACCGCTAATTTTTGCGCCCATAGCATTAAGCATGTTGCATAAGTCTTGCACATGGGGTTCACTTGCTGCATTGGTAATGTCTGTTCTACCTTCTGCAAGAACCGCTGCCATAACTGCGTTTTCGGTTGCAGTTACTGAAGCTTCGTCCAAAAAGATGTCGGTACCAACCAGTTTATTTGTGCTAAACTCAAACTTGCCTTCTGTGGTAACGCGAGCACCAAGTTCAGTGAGTGCAAGAAAGTGTGTGTCCAAACGTCTGCGTCCTATAACATCACCACCTGGAGGAGGCATAATTGCTTTTCCGGTACGAGCAACCAGTGGACCTGCAAACAAAATAGAAGCACGAATTCTTTTGCTCAGTTCTGGGGGAATGTCATTTCGCTTAATGTCTTTACAGCAAATACTCCATTCGTGAGGGGCTGTGTTTTCTACTTCTGCTCCCAATGCTTTTAGAATTTCAAGCATTACGCCAGTGTCTTCTATGTCAGGAATGTTTTTGAGAATAACTTTCTCTGAAGTTAACAGTGATGCTGCAATACAGGGAAGGGCTGCATTTTTATTTCCACTTGCTTGAACAGTTCCCTTGATGGGAAATCCGCCTTCAATATGATATTCGTACATTATTACCTCTCTGACTGTGCCCAAACAGCACACAGTTCAATAAGAATTTGTGTTGCATATAGCATGGAACCAAAACTTGCCCATTCATAACGGGAGTGAAAGTTGTGTCCTCCCGTAAAAATGTTGGGAGTAGGTTTACCTAGTTCAGTAAGTCGTGAACCGTCAGTGCCACCTCGTATAGGCATAAAGTGTGCTTCTACACCAGCTGCTTGGTAAGCCTTTACTAAATTGTCTACCACTAAGGGGTGCTGGTCAAGAACTGCTTTCATGTTAACATACTGCTGAGTGTGAGTGACCGTTACTGTTCCCCCAAAAGAAGCTGCTGTTGCATCTGCAAGTTGTTGAACTAAAGCTTTTCTTTTTTCCATTTCGTCTGAAGAAAAGTCTCTTAGTAAAAGTGTTACGGTTGCCTGCTCTATTGTTCCCTTTATAGTAAGTGGTGCATAAAAGCCCATGTAGCCGTCAGTCGTTTCTGGCATCTGGTGACGAGGAAGCGCTTGCACAAATGCTGAAGCCATACACACTGCATTTACCATATTAGGTCGAGCAGTTCCAGTATGTTTTGCAACTCCTGTAAAGACAAGCTCACTTTTGTATGCGTTAAAACATTCTGTTTCAAGTTCTGCAAGATGTCCACCATCTACGGTATAGCATTGGGGGGCGGTAAGTAAGTTGAGCGGAACTTTGTCCATGCCGTGACCCGTTTCTTCGTCTGGAGAAAAGAGCACTTCTATTTTTCCGTGGGGAACTTCTGGATGCTGCAAAAGATATTCAATACAAGTCATAATTTCTGCAAGGCCCGCTTTGTCATCTGCACCCAAGAGTGTAGAACCATCGCTTGTAATAAGGGTGTCATGCACTTGAGCACTAAAGGCGAGGTCTTTGTCGCTTGCAGGATCAAGACTAATTCCATAAGGAAGATTAATTATTTTTCCGTCGTATTGTTCATGAACAATCGGTTTAACATCTTTTCCGGTAACTTCTTCTGAAGTATCCATGTGAGCTAAGAGAGCAATTGTTTCTGCCTTTTGGTAACCGTCGCTTGCTGGTAAAAAGCCATAGACATAGCATTCTGGGGTAATTTGAACATCTTGCAAACCCAAAGTTGACAGTTCTTCTTTAAGAAGTTTTGCAAGGTCTTTTTGCTGGGGAGTGCTCGGAAGATTTCCTGCATCTGCGCTGTCACTGTTTGAAGTGGTGTATACCTTTACATAGCGTAAAAATCGTTCTAAAAGTGCTTTTGCATAGGGTTTAGTAAAAATCTGAGAAAAGTCCATGATTGCTTAGCATACTGCATTTTACCCTTATCTTCAAGAATGAAAAAAAGTAAAAAAAATGCTTGACAAACTGCATCTGTCGTGCTATGTTAGGTGTAGTACTACGACAGACAAAGTAACGATAAACAAAGTATCGCTTATCATAGTACTACACTCATAGTAAAGCATATAGGAGGTAAGCATGGCAGAAATCAGTTCGGATGTTATCCGCGGATACAATGACACTATGATTTTATGCCTGCTAGAACAAAACGATTCGTACGGATACGAAATCTCCAAACGGATTAAATCTATGACGGAAGGAAAGTATGTTATTAAAGAAACGACACTTTATTCCGCCTTTACCCGTATGGAAAAAAATGGTTACGTTTCGTCTTTTTCTCAGCTTGCAGAAAACGGAAGACAGCGCACTTACTACCGCATTACCGATGTAGGTCGCTCGTATTATCATGAAAAATGCGAAGAGTGGAAGATAACTAAAGAAGTTGTCGACTGCTTTGTTCACAACTAATTGAAGGAGAAACAATATGGATGCAATTAGAACGTATCTCGAATCTATGTTTGCTCAACTGCCTAATACAGAAGCGGTAAAAAAAGCAAAGGCAGAACTTTCTCAAATGATGGAAGACAAGTATCTTGAACTATGCAAAGAAGGAAAGTCTCAAAACGAAGCAGTGGGAACAGTTATTGCTGAATTTGGTAACCTTGATGAAATTGCAGACAGTCTGGGTATTGGTCATGTTGTTCATAATGAACAGAAGGCAAAAGAACGTAAACAGCTTACTTTGCAGCAAGTCAAAGATTATCTTTCTGTTGCAGGAAAAGCAGCTCACTGTACAGCCCTGGGTGTTTTCTTGTGTATGACTTGTTTCGTCTTCTGCATTATTATGGCAGCGTTTGCAGATGTAGGTTTTGTATCTAGCTCTGTTGCAGATGCACTTGGTGTTTGCTTCTTGTTCCTCTTTGTTGCTTCAGGAGTTGGTCTTTTTATTTTTTCAGGGAACATTATGAGGCCGTGGAAATTTCTTGACACTGAACTGTGCAGTATAGATGTTTCAAGTGCAGAATATGTAAGTGCTCAGAAAAAAGCATATCAACCTACATACAATATAGCACTTACTGTCGGTGTTGTTTTGTGCATACTGTGTGTTGTTCCGGTCGCTGTTGTAGGTTCACTTAATTCATCAAGTGATTTTCTTGTTACGCTTATGGCTGCTCTTATTTTTATTATTTCTGGAATTGGAGTCTTCTTACTTGTTTCTTCTGCAAAGAAAAATAGCTCATTCCAAAAATTGCTTTTGCTTAACGATGTTACTACCGTAAGTGGTTCTTATGGAGAAGAAGAAAAGTACAATAACAAATCTGTTGCAGTAATTATGAGCGTCTTCTGGCCCATAGTAACGCTTGTGTACTTTATTATTTCTTTTGCAACTCATAAGTGGCAGTACACTTGGCTTATCTTCGTAGTTGGAGGAATTGTTTCTATGCTCATCAAAAACTTATGTGCTCCTTCTGAAAAAGAAGCTGCTTATGTAGTAAACAAAAATCAATCTGTGCATTATACTAACAAAACAGTTGAAGAAATTATGAGCGTCTTCTGGCCAGTGGTAACTTGTGTGTACCTTATTTGGAGTTTCTTAACTTTCGATTGGCACATCACTTGGATTATTTGGCCCATTGCTGCAATAG
>DMQP01000202.1 GCA_003455655.1 Treponema sp.
AAGCTTTATTTTGTGGTCATAATTGATTTGCCAGAACAAAGTATATTGTGAACGGTCGCTAAGACTGTATCTTATTTTTTTACGAGGAACAGTATATGAATGCTCTCAACCAAATCATTGTCGAAGGAAATGTTGTTAAAGATCCAGAATCTCACACATTTCCCAGCGGAACACACTCGTGTTCATTCCCCATTGCAGTAAATCGTTTTTACAAAGCATCAAGTGGAGAAAAAGCGCAAGAAGTTTCGTTCTTTGACGTTGAAACATTCGGGTCTCTTGCAGACGCATGCGTAAAGTGGTGCCCCAAAGGACGCGGAGTTCGCATTGTAGGTAGACTCAAACAGGACAGATGGAAGACTGAAGAAGGAAAACAGAAAAGTCGTATTCACATCATTGCTGAACATGTCGAATTTAAACCGGTGTTCAAAAAAGCAGGAGAATCAGCAGATTCGGTTGAAGCAGATGCTGCCCCAACTTCGGCAGATGCAAGCGGTAGTCCCAGTAAGCGCAAAAAACTTGCCATGTTAGCAGAAGCTGCAGCCGCTGCCCAAAGTGAACAGGAGGCAGGAGACATTACCTTTTAGCTAAAGTGCGTCGGTGGTAGGTCAAGACAATCCCAGAAAACTCCTCCGCCTACTACCGACGCTTTTTACTCTTACTGCGGCCTTTTACGCTTTGACCTTGTGCTTTAAGAGCTGCTTGTTTTTGCGCAATAGCCTGGTAAGCTTCCATTTTTTCGGGATTATAAAAACCGTCTTTCCAGTTAAAGCGACTTGAACCTGGTATTCCATCATGCTTACGCATCAGTTCTGTCATGGTTCGAATATCACCCTTAAGCACACGAGTTTTAGTAAAGTCTATAAGCGTTCGTTTCCAACCGGTATTCTTAATGCGTTCCAGTCTGTCTATGAGACTAAAAGGAAGCTCTGGCATAACGAAAGAACCGTCAGCTGTTGAATTGACTTTAAAGGCAAGACCTTCTTTATCGGTAAAGAAAGTAAAGTCATAAGATTCAGGAAGCTTAAATCGCATTCTGAACAAAACCGGATACGAAAAAACCGTAAGCAAAACACGAGAACGCTCTTCTGGTGAACGGAATACTTTTTCAAGATTATCACTTGAAATTTCAACTGGAGGAATAAGAGCCATAATATCTTGATTTTCTAAAAAGCTTACTGCCCATTTGTTGAAGGTGTACAAATACGGCCCTGCAATCATGTTCACTTTTTTTCCACGCAAGAGAGCAATATGAGACAAATTGTTTACAACAAAATTCGTCCAGCCTTTTTCAACCAATGTTTCAAGAACTTCTTTTAAATGTTCAGATTTTCCTTGAGGAATATAAGGGTCTAGCAAAATGAACACAGACTTTTTGCTCATAGGAACAAGCGGTTTTTCGGGAAGATCTTTGTGCAAAAGGTCATATTCTGTTTCGCTGTTCAACTCAAGAAGCACACGCACTGGATGTGCAGACTGAACAACATGCATGTCGGCTATTGTTGAAACCGCAATGTACAATCCTTCTGGGAACCAAGATAATGTGTTTTTCTTAACTGGTGTTAAATCTAACAGAGGAAGGCGTCCATCTCCGGGCTGTTTTCTAAAGCGAGAAAGATCAGGAGGAAGCACACGCTTGTAACGCTTAGACATTGCTTTTGTCTGCAAGAGGTAGACCGTATCGTTACGAGTAAATCCCAAAGGAATATCTATCCAGCGGTTACCCTTAGCGTCAGTGGTGATTATGCGCACTTTGTGACTTTCTCTGCCAGTGTCATCTTTTTTGTGAAGACGAATACTGTCACCAGTGTCTGGCTCGTAAGAACCGCCCCGCAACTGTGCCATCTGAAAACCTTCTTCCGGGTTAAGCGAAGGCATTGTTTTTGCAAGCGTCAGATAGCGTTCTTTTTCGTCAGCGTTTGCAGCTCGTAGTTCACAAATAGCACCCAAATAAATTCCCGTACCGCCAGCTTGGTTGGGGTTAAGAATTTTTTCTCCTGCTTTTGCAACACCGTCAGACACATTATCAAAGCCGTACCAGTAGTCTGTTTTGCTACGGGCAAAGTCTGTGCTTAAAATACGCTTTCCTTCTGCAATGACACCTTTTTTATCTTCTTGCCAGTGGTCCATGACATAGCGGTATGCGGCAGTAACTGCACCAACATATTCTGCACTTTTCATGCGACCTTCAATTTTAAAACTGTCAATTCCTATTTGCATTAAATCGGGAACATGATCTATAAGTTGTAAATCACAGGGTGAAAAATAATAGCCTTGTTGTGTTCCCGCAGGCATTTCTGCAGAATAAAAACGTCTACACGCTTGGGTACACACTCCACGGTTTGCAGACTTACCACCCAAAAAACTAGAGAATAAACACAGTCCACTTTCACTTACACAGAGTGCACCATGAACAAACATTTCTAGCTGAGCTTTTGTGTTCTGCTTTACGGAACGAATTTCTTCTAGTCCCAACTCGCGAGCAAGCACTACCCGTTCAAAACCTTCTTGCAACAGCAAATTAGAAGCAGCGGCATCTTCCACATTCATTTGGGTTGAAGCATGCAGTTTTAAGTTAGGAAAAAATTCCTGACACATACGAACAACGCCAAAATCTTGAACAATGAGTGCATCGGGGCCAACATCATTTAAGTAAGAAAGAAATCTATACAGGCGTTCAGTTTCATTTTCTTCACAAACAGTATTAACGGTTACATAGAGTTTTTTTTCCATCTTGTGAACTGTTTGTACGGCCGCTTCAAATTCTCGCCATGAAAAATTCGAAGTACGCATACGGGCATTGAAACTTTTCAATCCCATGTAAACAGCATCGGCGCCTTCTCCAAGCGCTGCATCAAGAGCTTCAACGTTTCCCGCAGGTGCAAGTAATTCAGTCATAGGGCAAGGATACCATATTTTACTACTTTACGCAAATTTAATTATGCCTTATAATAGAAACATGGGTGATTCAAATTTCTTTTCCAAACTGTTCGAAAGTCTTTTTGCATCAAATGATCCAGAAGCACAGAAAAAACGCATGCTCAAAAGCATTGCTCGAGATCTTTCAAAAACAAAATTCCACTTTTACAAAGCATCATCTCACGAAGTTCTTCCTGCATTAGGAAAATTCTTCTACGAAATTTATAAAGTCATTGCTCCAGCACAGATTATGTTTCAGTCAACCAGTCTTCCAGCCTTTAAATCTGCAACCGTTGACGCAATGCTTAGCCCAAAACAGCGAGAACTGCTTGCAACTATAACCGAAGAAGCTATAACTGAAATGGCAAAAACAAAGCCTATTAAAGAAGTTGCAGAGTTAGTTTCAGAAAATGCACATAATTTTTCACTTGAGTTTGAATCAGGAAAACGCACACAGATAGACGAATTGTTTAACAGACTTAATCAATTCAGAAACTTCTGTTCGTATGACTTTTATTTTACACTCAAAAAATTTGACAACACCATTCGTGAACGCAACTTTGACATGATGCCTCACTTTAACACCATCAACGGAACATACATTGCAGAAGATCTTAAAAACTTCATTTCAGTTGCATGGGCACTTCCCTTCGACAACAACTGGGACGACATGTTTAAACTGTTAAAAGCAATTAAAGGTGTTGAACCCATTACCGCAAATGTGTGGAAAAAAGTTATGACACGACTTCGCGCGGTAAAAGATCAGCATGTTCTTGAATTGATGGTAAAGCACATTACTGAACAACCAGACTACAACGAAACTCCCAAAAGCGAATCGGTCAGTATTGTAGATGCCTATGTTTCGCAAATAACCAAAACAGCAGAAACGACAGTTAAATCAATTCAAGACAAACAGACTCATTCAAAAGTTGACAGTCTTCTTTCTCAAATTTTTGGAGACACACCAGTTCAGCCTCTTAAGTATTACAACGAAACTAACAGTGGTCAGTTTGAACGAAAATCTTTGGGTTCATACAAATTCCACGAACCACTTTCTTACTTAAAACAGTTTTTACTTGATTATGGAAAAAAAGACATTCGCGAACTGTCAGACATTTTGTTAGTTCGTGGTAGCTGGCCCAACGCTATGATGGCAAAACCAATGAGCGAAGCCTACCACCAGTTGCTTAGCCTGTCAGATAAAATTACCGAATTTGATTCTCGTCTTGCAGAAACAGTAGATTACGGACTTAAGTTTAAGACACTTATGCCTCGTGCAGACCGCGATAAAGAAGCACGCAACATTATTCAAACTGCTTTGCGCGATGTAAACGGAATGGCAGCAGCTCTTATTCGAACAACTTCTGGTAACCTCATCATCTATGCAAAAACACTTAAGATGTGTATTGAAGATTTTGCAAAAGCACCCCACAGTGACCTTATTACCAACTGGCGCGAAATAGATCACTTTGCAGAAGATAAATTAAAAGATATGTGCGTTAACACTTACAAAAAGATTTATCTGATTGTAACACTATTGCAAAACTTCCCCATTCCCAAAGAGGATGAAGAAATAGAAGACTAGCACTTAGTCATTCTTTAACACTGAATCAACAAGACTCTTAAAATCAGCATTTTGCTTAACGCTATCAGTATGTAAATTTTTAGGAATTACATACACGCCATCTTCTTGTTCTACAATAGCCTGCTGAGGTTCTTCCAATTCTTTTTTAAGTTCAATTGCACGCCCCAGTAAACCGCTGTGACTTACACTGGTATGATGAACAAGTTCATGCTGTAAACGTGCAACCATATCATCTGCTTTTTTCTGATAAGGAGCTGCAACGGTGTCATCTGAAGAAGAGGTATCTTCATCAAGATGAGAAAAATCTATATTCTGAACAGAGAATGAAATTGCACCCTGACTGTTATTTGAATATTCAAAAGTGCGGCGCGGTTTTACTTCTTCAAACTCAAGTTTTTCTTCAAAAGAAGACTCTTCTTTTTGCAGTTGAACAGTAGCAGGAAGAAGGCTCTCTTCAGCATGTAAATCTTTAAGTAAGGCAGCAGGAGGAAGCCCGTCATCTTCTTCAAACATATCTGAAGTATCGATAGCAGTAGCTTCTTTCACAGGTTCAGCGTCTTCTAGTTCGTCAACAGTCTCTGCTTCTTCCACAGGCTCTGCATCTTCTAGTTCGTCAACTGCCTCTGCTTCTTCCAAAGGTTCAGCGTCTTC
>DMQP01000035.1 GCA_003455655.1 Treponema sp.
CTTTATCAAGTGCAGCATAAGATTCATCAGTGCAAAAAGTGTCTCTAAACCATTTAAGCGAAAGACATGCAGCTTGAGTTACGCCCATAACATGCCAGGCACCAGGAACCGCACAACAGAAAGTGTGCACTCTTCCCTGCGGATCAATACACAGTTTGTCTGTATGCGCAAAGACAACACCGCTTGTTCCCAAAGTGGTAAAGGCTGTTCCATCGCATACAGTTCCTGTTCCCACAGCAGCAGCTGCATTATCGCCTGCACCACCAACAACTGGAATACCACTTACTAAACCACACAGTTGGGCAGCACAAGCAGTAACCCTTCCTGTTATTTCCGGAGATTCATACACTTTTGCAAGAAGCGCTTTATCTATATGTAATTTTTCAAGAACTTCGTCTGACCACTTACGCCCAGGAACATCGAGCAACTGCATACCACTTGCATCACTTACTTCAGTTGCAAATTCACCAGTAAGCATGTAACGAATATAATCTTTGGGAAGAAGAATGTGAGCACACTTTTCGTACACTTCTGGTTCATGATTACGAACCCATAGAATTTTACTTGCGGTAAAACCAGTAAGCGCCGGGTTAGCGGTAATTTCTATAAGACGTTTTGCACCAACAGCTTGTGTTATTTCTTCACATTCAGCTGCAGTACGCTGGTCACACCAAATAATGCTTTTTCTAAGAACGGTGCCGTTTTTGTCTAACATGACAAGACCATGCATTTGTCCGCTTATGCCTATGCCTTTTATTTCTGAAGCTTTGACAGAAGCGGTTTTTAAAACTGATTGAATACCGTCGCAAGTTGCATGCCACCAGTCTGCCGGGTCTTGTTCCGCCCATCCATTTTGAGGCTGATACAGAGAATATTCTACTGTCTTCGAAGCAAGAACACTTCCTACCTCGTCAAACAACACGGTTTTTGTTCCGCTTGTTCCTAAATCAACACCTATAAGATATGCCATGTGCTTATTGTACTACATTTAGTATAGAAAACAATCGCATTTATTTGCGTTTCTGACTGTAATTTTTTCACATGTTTCCTTTTGGGAACAAAAGTGTTATACTAGTATACAAATACTAACGAGGTTTTTATGAATAAATCAGTTTGGGCTTTAATGGCCACTGCAGCCTTATGTGCTGCTTTTACTTCTTGTGCAAGTTCTAAAACATCAAGCGATGTTCTTGCTGCTTACGGTGACACAGGTGCTTATGAATCTACAGCTATAGCATCGACTCCTCTTTCTACAGCAAATGTTACTCGCTACCCCACTACACTTGGTGATTTTGACCCTATTCAACTAGACGAATTTTTTGCCATGACATTAAGTTTTGGTAAGTTAAAGGTAAAGCAAATAACTAAATTCTATTTGGCGCCCCGCAGTAATACAATCGAAATTTATTACCGTGGTGGAGCAAACAGTCTGTGCTTCATTATAAATCAGCAGTCACGAGAAGGCATTATAAAGGCTGCTCAAACTTTCTTGGAAAAACAGGAATCACAAACACTTGTTGACGAAAAACCAACCAATACCAATTCATTCTATTCGGGAATTTGTGATGTTTGGTGGGGTGTTGCAACTCCTGCTAACGGAGCAAAAAATGCTAAGTTTCATACCAACTGCAAGTTTATTGACGGCCTGCCCTACTTTGTAATTCGTTTTGCTTCTGCGCCATCAACAACAACACAGAGTACATACTCTCCTTACGAAGAACTGTATTTTTCTCCTGCTCAGTTGCGTGTCTTCTGCGATCAGATTGAACAGGAAAATCTACAAAGTTTAGTAGACGAAGTTTCTGTTAAAGCTTACGCCTACTAAAACAAGCACTTAGACGGTGGTTGGCAGAATGTTCATAACGTTAAGCGAGCCACCGTTAATGCGTGCGTCATACCGTTTACCCTTGTAACAAATAATCACACTGTCCATATAGTTAGCTTCATTCTTAGCGTAAATGCGTGCACTTTCCAAAGCGCCATTTTTCCAAGACACATCCAGTTTTAGGTTGCCCTTGAGAGAAACTCCTGTTAAAGAACCGTCTTTCCATGACTCTGGCAAAGCAGGAAGAAGTTCACATTCAACTGCATCAGAAACCAACTGTGTCTGAACAATCATGCGTGTTACTGCTGTCAGCGTTCCAAAGTTTCCATCAATTTGGAAAGGAGGATGATTGTCAAACAGATTGGGTAATGTAGATTTTTCCATGAGTGATACAAAAGAACGATGTGCTTCTTCGCCTTCATGCAAACTTGCTCTAAAGTTCATTATCCAAGCCTGAGACCAACCCGTATGACCTCCTCCGTTAGCAAGGCGTTTTTCTATTGTATTGTGTGCGGCCTTTGCTAAAAGCGGTGAACGGTTAACATGAATACTGTGTCCCGGGAACAAACCGTACAACTGACTCATGTGACGGTGACCAGGTTCTGTTTCTTCACACTTCATGGGCCATTCGCGGATTGTATTGTCAGCGGTAACAACAGGTGGTTCAATTTTTGCCAGTGCATTTTTTATTCGCATGACATCATCATCATGAACAGAAATACCCAAATTTTTTGCTGAATCAATTGTTGCATGGAACAAGTGTTCAAGAATTCGGTTATCCATATCGCAACCTCTACTAAACGAAGCTGCTTGTCCATCTGAAAGTCGATATGTATTTTCTGGAGACACAGAAGGGAAGACCACTAAATGATCTCCACTTTCGTCTTCAGTCAAATATTCAGTAAAGAATCGACACGCATCGCGTAACAGATAATAATTTTTACGCAGGAACTTTTTGTCCAAAGTATATTCATAATGTTCGCGAATATGCGTTGCAAGCCATGCTGCTCCCAAAGTCCAGTAGGTTCCAGGAATCCACTTATCTTGCGGTGCGGTATCTCCCCACAAATCTAAATTGTGATGTGCCATGTAGCCTGAACAGCCGTACATAACGCGTGCAGTTTTCTTTCCGTTTTTGTAAGCACGAGAAAGCAGGTCGAAAAGAGGCAGTTCTGTTTCTTCGAGAGAACACAAAGCTGCTGGCCAATAATTCATTTCTGTATTGATATTGATAGTGTACTTACTGCCCCAGGGAGGAGTCATGTCTTTATTCCACAGACCTTGAAGGTTTGCAGGAAGAGTGCCTGGCTTACGACTGCACGAAATAAGCAGATAGCGACAGTAGTTCCAGTATAGTTGAGCAAGAGCACGGCTTTGGGGTTTCGTTGCCAAAAGTTCATCGGTTGCGATTTGTGCGTCACGGTTAAAGTCTTCGTCGTCTTCTCCTTTAGACAAAGAAAGTGAACTTGTGTTATACCATGAAGCATATTCTGAAATATGATTTTCGCGGTTTGCCGGATACGGAGCACCAGTTGCAAAGCAAACATTCTTTAAGGCACGGTCACGACACCACAGTGCAAGTGTATCTAATTTTGTTCCAACATTGCCTTGCTTACGGAAGTATCGTTTATTTCGGAAGGCAGTCTGAATATCAATGTAAATAGTAACTTCATCTGCAGCTTCAACACACAGACAGTCTCCACGTGCACAAATAGTTCCGCCATCAGTAACAGCTGTAGCAACTGCTGCAAAAGGAATACCATGTGTGTCTTCCATAACAATAGTATCATCAGAAAGACAATATGATTTTGTTGCGTAATCGCCACGGTCAAAAGAAGCTCTAAAGTAAATGCTTCCTGGAGCAGAGGCTGCAAGGTGAACAGCTATGACATCTGTCTTTGCAGAAATAAATACTTCTCGAGTATATGTTATTGTATTTCCGGCACTGTTACGAGCAAAATATGCGGTACTCGGTGTTTCACTTTCTGCAGAAAAAACAGTTGTTGCAATGGCTGTTTCCAAATCAAGTTCGCGGCGGTATGTTTGACAATTTTCAAACACAGGTGCACTTGAACCAACAGGTCCCTGAATGCCCTTGCAGTCAGCAGTAAAAAAGTCTATGTTCAGTTTACCCGCAGTTTGATACACAGGCTGCTGAGAAGGATTACCTGTCATAGTCTGATAGGCAAGTTCTTGTGCTTGCTGAACAAAACCCTGTTTCATAAGGGTTCGAACTTTTTCTAGATTATGAAGGCAGCTATAATTGTTGCGGTCGTGGAAACTACCAGACCAAACAGATTCTTCGTTTAATTCAATTACTTCATGTCCCGTGCGACCAAAAACCATCGCACCAAGGCGTCCATTTCCTACAGGCAGGGCTTCATTCCAGTCTTTTGCTGGTTTTTTATACCACAAAACATTCATATTTTAAGTGTAACACACTGAACTAATTTTGCACAGTAGGGAAAATGAAAAATGCACACCGGGCTGCAAATCTAAACAAGTCCTTTTGCAAGAGCTTCTATGTCTTCCAGAGGCAATCCTGTAGCCTGTGCAATTTTTTCTGCGGAACACCAGCTCCATGAACTAGCAGTACTCCCTTAGGATACCACAGTTCTCACGGATTGGCAACTTTCCTTTCACACTTCCGCCTTCCTTTCCCGAGATATTCTCGAACCTTACCCTAAGTTCGCAAAAGGGCACTTCCTGTGGCACAAGGAATGCGTCTGACAGCCTTAGTTCATCCTCACAGGGGGAAGTCTCACTTCCGTTGTAGAACACATAGAATTCTGGAGAGGGTATTTTTACTAGGCTCCTCCTGTAGCGCGCTCTTGCAGGAACCATTCCAACACCGACTGGGGGATTGTCTTTCGCTCAATCCGGGTCTCTTCGTACACTCATATATTTAATAGGAACGGAATTGCAAAAAGTGCTATAAAACAGGATAAAATTAGAAAAAAAGTACCTCTTAAAAGTGAGTTTTATATATTCACCTTTAAGAGCGCACTTCAAAAAATTCTATTCTACTAAAACAAAGGTACCTGTTGCGGTATGTGTCTCCCCTCCATTAATTGTCTTTGTTCCGGTTAGTACCAATGTCTTCAAATCTGCAGAGTATGTTATGACGGAGGAGGAGTCTTTTATATAAAGTTTTCGTGCAGCTGTATCAATTGTGTAGTCACAAGTGTTAGAATAATCCATACTAGTCATCTCCTGAGTAAACTTATTGCCAGCTTTAAAGGTGAGTGTCATACCATCATAAGTTGATGTAATATCAACACCATCCGAAATGTAACGAGTCAGCCTATACACACTTCCTACAGAAGGACCCGCCCCAGCCCCATTGGGATTACCGCAGGAACACAGGCAAAAGGCAGCAAAAACTGCCGCAATCAGAACATAAACCTTAAGATTTTTCATAAATACACTCCTTTACCGAGCAAAAGTATATATTTTCTCGGCATTATCGAGATTACTACAGTTTTTTCTCGAAGTCAATATGTTTTTTGCAATAAAGTCTCGATTATACTGAGAATATGAGCGATTATCTCAACGAATTTAGGGGAAACATAAAGTACTACCGTGAACAAAGAAGCATTTCGCAAACCCAACTAGCAATTTTCTGCGACTGCGGAACCGGTACCATAGGAGGCATTGAATCTGGAAAAGCAAAACCGTCATTCGATATGATTATACGAATTGCCGAAGCACTACAGGTTTCCCCTGCAGATCTTTTTGCAAGAGACATTACAAAATCAAAATCTCAAATAAAGTCAGAACTAAAGGAAAAATTCTCCGCCTTCTTGCTTTCTCTGTAATTCCCTTTTCCCTCAACTCATTGCAGATTTACAAAATATATCCTATAATATAATTCTATATGTACACTCGTCTGGTAAGCGACAGTCCAGAGCATCTCATTCAAAACGGTAAGCCCCTGTTTGGAACCTATTCTGGTCATCCACAGAAGTTAGACATTCGTGGCGTAAAATATCCTTACGGTTCTATACCCATGCCCACTTTTGTTACTAACTTGCGCATCAAAAGCCGTCTTTCTTATTTTTTTAACACTGGAGATTATGTCGGTTGCTTAGATATTGTCGATGCCAAGGTCATAGGTTTTGCTGAAGTTTGTTTTTGGAACACAAAGACCAAGCAACGCTTTGTATACCGCAGTCTCATGGGCTTACGAAAACGTCTGGTTCCTCACAAACTTACCACAGCAGCAACAGTCTGTTACCGAAAGTCACGCTACATCAGAATAAACTGGGACAGAGAACACGACAAACTGTCACTCATTGTTACATTAAAAGGTGACCGACATCGACCTTCCACAAGCATTGCATTTTTGTCACACTTTAGCGCTGCTCCCCAATCTGAACTTTTGTGCGTTACTCCATCGCCAACAATGAGACGCTGTGCTGCTTCTTACCAACTTGCACTTCCTTTGCATGGAACACTAAGCCTTCATAAAGAAAAAGAACAGCCAGTCATTCAAGATTCAGACGGATTTTCATTCTTTGAAATAAACCGAGTCTACATGCGTTTCCGTTCACAAGGAGAATTTCTTACTGCATTCGGAACAAGCGAAGAAGGGCACAAAGTTCAATTCCGCATTGCTTCTACTTCGCAAGATGCTGTTGATCCAGACAAATACAACAGTAATGTTTTGTTCTGCAACGGAAAAGCAACTCCTCTTCCACCTGTAGTTATAACACATCCCTACGGCATTTTAGACCAGTGGATAATTCAAGACACAGAAGGTATGGTTGACTTAACATTCACACCTATTTCTGAAAATCTTAACAAAATAAGCATTGTCATTTTGCGCACACACTATCACACTATTTATGGAAGGCTCGAAGGTGTGCTAAAAGATTCTGAGGGAAATAAAATAACACTCAAAGCAACCCCCGGACTTATAAAAAAATATCTTATTCGATTATAATTCAAGCATAAGGAGGAATTTAGTCTATGTCAGATGAACCAAGAAAATCGGCAAAAACTCTTGAACCCGGCACTATAGACCGTACACGACGAAACATAGGCTCAATTGACCCAAGCGAAGCAGATGCCATTGCAAAAAAACTAGGTGGCGAAGTTCTGCATGAACGCTCAGTCATCTCATCATCATCCATGCCTTCAAAAAAAAGAACTGTAGTTTCTTCATCTGTCAAAGCTTCAGGATTGTCTTCTGCGGATATTGCCGCTAAAAGTGCAGCCTTAAGCGCGACATCAAATCTTTCAAATAAACCGAGTACCACCGTGAGTCAAATTGTAACAACCCCTAAGAAAAAAACTGAAGACGGACTTCCTGAACTGCCTGCACGAGAACTTAAACTTATTGACAAGTTGATGCGTTCAGACGAATACAACATCAAAAAAAGTTGGGGACCCTTAACGTTCTTGTTCTGTCTTTCTCCACGCAACAGAGAACTGGTTAACAAACACTTTACCAATTACACCATGCAAAAACATGTAGAGCACATGCAAGTGTTTATTTCAACACTTAAATCATTTATGATTACTGCACCTGACTCATACAAAGTTAAAATTGCAAACGACAGTGACCTTAAGTTTAAATTCTTACGCACTGTCGGAAAGTGGCAGTTACGCGACATAAAAGTCATTGCTATAGATTTTGAAAATGCACAAGAATCAACTGTTGCAATGTTAGTTCCTTTTACCAAAGCAATTTACCGTCAACTGTTAACGGTTTACTACATTGGTGAACAACAAGTGCCTGCTCTTATTAAAGATGTTTATAACGACTTGACTGCTTACAAAGATGCAGATCTTAAAAAATTACAACAGCTCGCAAAGCAAGGCATTACAGAATGGCTGTATGTACATAATCAAATTATAAAAGGAATGTATCCACTGTTGATGCGTATGTGTTCATCTCAGTACGAAGCATTCCCAAACTTCTTTACAGATCAAATTGCAAACATTCTGCAATTCTTAGGACTTACTAAATTTGATCTTTTGCTTCCCGAAAAAAAGAAAAAGCAAGAAGATCCAAAAGTTGCTGCAGAAAAAGAAAAGAAAAAGCAAGAAGAACAGCACATTGCAGGAAAGAAAGATGAACTGGTTAACACAGGTCTTAAAATTCTTGAACAACTTTTCCCAGAAGCAGGATTTTCTCATCTTGATAATCACCCAGACATGTATCCTTACTTCCAACCGCTGTA
>DMQP01000141.1 GCA_003455655.1 Treponema sp.
GGCGGTTGTTCTATAAATGCACTGTGCGATTTAACTCCTGATGAATGGGAAAAAGTAAAATCTTTTGTAAACGATGAAGTTCTTCAAAAAAGAGCTAAGCACTGTGTTTACGAAAATCAGCGTGTAAAAGATGCTGTTGTTGCGCTTAACAAAGGAGACCTTATTCAACTGGGAAAACTTTTAAATGCTTCTCACGAGTCTCTTAAGAATGACTATGAAGTAACAGGTATTGAACTAGACACACTCGCCTACACTGCTCAAAAACAAGACAGCTGTTTGGGCGCTCGCATGACAGGTGCTGGTTTTGGCGGATGTGCAATTGCTTTAGTTCACAAAGACAAAGTCGACGCATTCATAGACAACGTACAAAAAGAGTACACCGCTGCCATCGGATATAATGCAGGATTTTTCGCATGTGAAAGTGGCGATGGAGTTGCGCGAGTTTCTGAGTAGCAGAAACTCGTAGAGAAAAGCGAAAGCTTTTCTCCGCTTCTTTGCTTGTGAAAGCGGAGACGGTGTTGCAAAACTGACTAATTGTTAATTCTGACAACTGTTCAACGTAATAACCTCGTCATATAGCGAAAGCGTTTCGTTATCCGTACGATGAGTAACAGATACGACAGTTTTATCTGATAACGATTTAACTGTTTTCTCAATATAACCCGCAGTTTCTGAATCAAGGGCTGAAGTAGCCTCGTCAAGAATCAGCAGTGGTCTGTCATAAATAAGTGCACGCGCAATTGCAATACGTTGCCTCTCTCCACCAGAAAAGCAGGAACCATTTTCTACAAGTCTGGTTTCCAGACCCTCTGGCAATTTCTCTACAACATCAGAAAGACCTGATTTTTCAACTGCGTCATTTATCTTTTCATCAGAAAAACTATTGAAAAGTGTAATATTATCACGAAGTGTACCAGTAAATAGTTCAACATTTTGTGAAACACTGGCAAATTCAACTCTCTTTTCAGCAGAGCCGTCTATAAGAATTTTTCCATTTTCAGGAGCATAATAACCACTCAACAGTTTAAGAAATGTTGATTTACCACATCCGCTTTTTCCGCAAACTGCATAGTGTTTGTTTTTTTGTAACTGAACATTCAAAGAGTCAAACAGTTTGCGCTTATCTTCAAATGAAAATGAAACATCCTTAAACTCAATTATCTTTTCAAATGAAGACATTTTAGATTTTTTTATATCTGCAAAAAAATCATCTGGACTGGATTTAATTATCTGTTCCATCTCATTAATGATCTCTTTTACAGATTTAAGCTGGGCAAACTTAGATGACAATTGAAAAGCAGGACTAATAACCTGTCCAGTTAATTGAGTTACAGCAACTATACTTCCTATTGTAAGATACCCTCTGACAGCAAGAACACCCGCAAAAACAATAACAAGAAACTGAACAAAAATTCCTGCTGCAGTTGACACTCCATAAACAAGTGACATTTTATTAGCAAAAGACTGCTTAGAACCTTCAAAACTCTCTACGGAAGAATTATGTAAACTGTTAATTTTATTCTCTATCTTGTAATCTTTTATTACTCCAAAACAACGAAAACAATCATTTAAAACGACATTATATTTCCCGCTAAAAACTAAAACATCAGATTGCAGCGACGCTAGTTTTCTACTAAACAAACGAGGGAGAAGACTTGGAATTGACATTAAAAACAGAGAAGCAATTGCAACGACGGGATTCATAACAAACAAAAGTACCGTTGCAAAAATTATGCCTATAACACTTTCATAAATACTTAGTTTGTTCTTAAAGAGATTTTCCTCCACAATATTTATATTCTGATTCATAAATGAAATATATTCAGCATTAGGTTTTTTATCAAAATCACAACGCTCTTTACAAAGAATTCCTTTAAAAAGATCTTTACGAATATTTGCATCAGCATTTTTTAAGCATCTGGCTTTTAACAAACCACTAAACAGAACAAGCAGTCCTAAAACCAATGCATATAATGCACAAATAACAAAATCGTTAATAAGATTAACATCACCCTTATCAATAACAGCAAGCGATATTTGATCCAGAATCCAGTTAAGAAGCAAAGCAACACAAACACTAACTAAAACTTGAACAGTCTGAAAAAAAACATAAAAGAGAAAAGCCTTATTCTTATATGTAAGATAGTTTTTCATATACACTCCTTGTCTTAAATAGAAAAGCATTAATTTTAAGCGCACTTTTCTATACTTTAAAATAATTATTTAAGGATGTTAATTATAACCATAATACACCTCCGATTTTTTTTATTGCATATGCATAGAAAAATTACCATAAGTTTTATGGATAAACCATAGCAGGAGATGTATAAAAAAATCTACATTATTCGTTAAATAATTATATTCTTGGAAAACTGTTGCACAACACGTGCAAACTGCTGCTTACCAATAAGATTAAGATAAGGAATAATTGATTCAGTTATTTTTTTTGATTTTTTTATTTTACCGCTTTTATACAAAACTTTTGCCTTTACAAATTCTAATTCAGGCATAAGTGTAAGTTCAGAATGATCAAGCGCCCATTTTTCTGCTTCTTCAACAACAGTTAAAGCGTCCTGTTCTTTACCTATTTCTGTTAAAAGAGAGGCCAAATTCATGGAAACATTTATACGAATAATACCATAATTTCTTTCAGTACTTTCAACATTTTTTAATGCTTCAAGTAATTCCCGTAAAATCATAACAGCATCGATAAGATTGCCATTCTGATAATAAGCGATGGATATTACACTGAGTATATTTGCCTCAACATAGGACAGAAGTACATTTCTAAAAAAAGAAAAATCTAAGCTTGGTTTTGTACAAAACAGTGCTTCTTTAAGGCAATCGACCGCACAGTCCTTTTTTTCAAGAAGTGCTATTGTTCCATTCAGAAAGTTTAAAACTTGTCGGCTTGTCATATCAGAGATTTCATATTCATTCAACTTCGCAAGAACTGACTTAGCATAATCCAAATCGCCACGATTCAATGCTTTTCCCGCCTCTTCTGACAGTTCATCGAATTTTTTTTCGCGTTCATTCTTATAATAAATATTACATATTTGATATGTACTGGCATCAAGTTTTGCTAAAATTTTCTCTAATGTAGAACTGGATGGCATCTGTATTCCACTTTCTATTCTGGAAATGGAAACACTTGAACAAATGCCATCAGCTAGTTCTTCTTGAGTTAACTTCTTTTTTTTACGCAATTCTCGGATTATATCACCCAGAGAATTATTCATCTGTCCATCTCTTAAACACAAGAGAAGTATTAATTCCGCCAAAGGCAAAATTGTTACTCATAACATAGTCTGTCTTAATTTCGCGTCCCTCACCCTTAATATAATCAAGAGGAGCACATTCAGGATCAACATTTACCAAGTTCAAATTTGGATGGAACCAACCTTCATTCATCATGTTAATTGTAAGCCAAGCTTCAACACATCCACATGCACCAAGAGTATGACCGATGTAACTCTTTGTAGTAGAAATGGGCACTGCACGGTTAAACACTTTATAGGTTGCTGCAGTTTCTGCAATATCTCCGTGATGAGTTGCAGTTCCGTGAGCATTAACATAACCAATAAGGTCTGGAGAAATGCCTGCATCCTTTACAGACTGTGCCATACAAACTGCCTGGGTTTCGGGGTTAGGAGAAGTAATATGAGTTCCGTCAGCATTTGTTCCGAAGCCAACAATTTCTGCGTAAATTTTTGCACCGCGTTTTACCGCATGTTCCAAATCTTCAAGAACCATCATGCCTGCACCTTCGCCTATAACCAAACCGTCGCGGTCTTTGTCAAAGGCACGAGGTTCAAGTTCTGGTGAATCATTAAGAATTGCAGTTGCGCCCATTGCATCAAAACATCCTGCATCAGGAGGAGTCAACTCTTCTGCGCCACCTGCGAACATAACTGTCTGGATTCCATTTTCAATTGCTTCGTAAGCGTAACCAATTGACTGGCTTCCTGAAGTACAAGCTGTGTTTGTTGTAATAACACGACCTTTAATTCCGTAGTATACGCTGATGTTTGCAGCACAAGTCTGAGGCATACACTTAATGTAAGTCTGACTGTCAATACGAGTTGCGTCTCCTTCAGTTACCATTGCAGCCATATCAACAATAGCAGACATACTTCCCATACAAGAACCGTAGGCAATACCTGCGCTTCCGTCTTGAAGTTCAGCAAGAATAGAACCATCTTCATTCTTAAGCTTTGCCATATCAAGTGCACGATCCATTGCAACCAAAGAAAGCAATGCTACGCGTCCCATACCGCGAACCTTTTTGCGAGGGAAGGAAGGAAGTTCTTTTTCGTAAGGACAAGCAAGACGAGTATTCATTCGCTCAAAGAATTCCCAATCTTTCATGTAGCGAATTCTGTTTTTGTAAGACTGCAGGTTAGCAAATGCTTCTGCCCAATCATCGCCCAAACCAGAAAGCATACCGCAACCAGTAATGACGACACGACGTTTTCCATTAGGTTTTGTAAAATTCATTTTATACCACCATTAACATTGATAACTTGACGAGTAATATAACTTGCTCCATCTGAAAGCAAGAACACAACAGGAGCTGCTATTTCTTCGGGAGTTCCGACGCGCTTCATAGGAATATCATTAAGCAAAGCTTCAATAGGAGCATCTTTTATCATTTCTGTTTCAATAGCTCCCGGAGCAACAGAGTTTACTGTAATAGAACGAGTTGCCAGTTCTGCAGCAAGAGCCTTGCTTGCACCAATAATGCCAGCCTTAGCAGCAGAATAGTTTGTTTGTCCACGGTTACCGTTTACACCACTTGCTGAAGAAATAGTAATGATGCGTCCGCCTCTTCTTTTACGAATCATGGGCATAACCAAGGGCTGAATAACATTGTAGAAACTGTCAAGATTTGTGTGAATAACTGCATCCCAATCTTCACCATCGAGACCTGCAAAAGTGTTGTCGCGAGTAATGCCTGCGTTGCTTACAATTCCCCACAAGCCACCGTGTTTTTCGGTAAGAGCATCAAGTTTTTCTTTACAGTCAGCACGATTGCTTACATCAAACTGAATCAACTCACCGTTACCAC
>DMQP01000142.1 GCA_003455655.1 Treponema sp.
GGAAAACCACCTAAATCGTCAGCAGGAGACGCTTCATCTAAAGGCGCTAAGTCGTCTGCAGGAGCAAGATCATCTGCAGGAAAAGCACTAAGCGTGTCTTTTGGAGTCTCTAAAGTTTCGTCTACAGGCTTTTCTTCGGAAAATGCCGGAGTGTCTGGAACTGGTGGTGCTTTTGGTTTTTGCACCGGAGCTGCAGGTTTTGGCGGTGGAGGTGGCGGAGCAGGTTCTGGTTCTGGCTCAGGTTTTGCAGAAAGAGCTAACAGTGCATCCAAGTCCATATCTTCAATGGGAACAGGCTTGGGTTTTGCGGGTTCTGGCTTAGGTTCAGGCGTTTCAAATTCACTTAAATCCAGGTCACCTAAATCTATATCTTCTGCAGGAGCGAGTATATCTGAAACATCAGGAGTTGCGGGAGCTGCTTCTTGACGGGGACTTTCTCCGTCTTCAGCGTTACCCTCACCTGTTATGTCAGAAAAATCGTTGGCTTCTCGTTCCCGTTCTGCGGCCGCTGCATCTGCTTGTTGTTGTTCTTCTTCAGAAAGTTCAGGTAATCCCAGGCGGAAATCATCAGAATCATCAACATCCTCGATGGTTGACGGAAGTGCATACTGTGCAGGTTTTTCACCACGTGCTGCACGGATTGCAACTTCATTTCCGAGATTCATCATATCTGTGCTGAACTGTTTCAGCTGACTTAAGCCTGGCATTTGGTTTCTATTATACTCCGCAGACAGCCTTATTACAAGAGAGTAAGGCCCTGTTTTATTGTCGGAAAATAAAAAATTGCTGTTTAGAGAAAAAAACAATCAAAAATCTGCATAAAAGTCTTTTCTGAAGGCTCGTAAAAACCGATACTGAGAGTATGAAAGCAAAATGGATTGTGGCTTTGCTGCTCAGTACAGCTCTTTTGGCTTCACCGCTTTATGCTGGCGATGATGATGACAGACTGACATTTGAAACACTGGTATCTCATATTGATTCGGTAACTGCCCCCTACATTACGGGAGATTATGCCGTCTTTACCGCTGAACACAATGCTCGCTTTGTTGGAATTGCCTTTGATTACGAAAATTTCAGCGTAATTCACCCCATGCAAATCCGCACCATTTACGACTACGATTTTAACCCCGTAGACAGCCTGTATTTTTTCATTCTCAAACTGCCCAAAACAGTACAAGACATAAACTATCGCTTAGTTATTGACGGACTGTGGACAACCGACCCCTTGAACGCAAATAAAACTTACAGCAGACAGGCAGGTCTTTATCTTTCACACCTTGATGCATCTCGCACTGTTCCTGCCGTAACCGAAAAAATCAACTCTAACACCGTGCGCTTTACCTACCGTGGAGCAAAAGGACAGCAAGTTCGTTTAGGTGGCTCTTTTACCAACTGGGACAGCTGGATTTACACACTGACCGAAACTTCACCAGGAGTCTACGAAATAGACATTCCTCTTGCACCAGGAAAATATGAGTACGCCTTCTACACAGGCATACAATCAACTCCAGACCCAAGCAATCCAGAACGAGTCTACACTGCAGACGGACGCATTGCCTCTTTGCTGATTGTTCAATAGCTTAAAAACTTGTCAAAACACAAGGTCTTTTACCAGTATACATAAACGCCTTTAGATGGTATAATAAAAGTTAATACCATCGTAACAGAAGGAATGTTATGGATTCAAAGACAGTAGCCATCATCGGAGCAGGAGCATGGGGAACGGCACTAGGGTGTGCCCTTGCACGCGGAGGTCATACCGTTGAAGCGTGGGCTATGGAAGAAGATGTTGTAAATGACATCAATACCGTGCACGAAAACAAGCGTTACCTTCCCGGATACACGCTACATCCTAATCTAAGCGCCAGCCAAGATATACGCAAAGTTGCAAGCGGAAAAGATTTTATTATTATTGCAAGCCCGTCACTCTATCTTAAATCGACAATTTCTCAGTTTGCAGATGTTCCCAATGTTGCAGACGGAACTTCTATCATTGCCGCTTTGACAAAAGGATTCGTTCCTGCAGCAGACGGTCCTCATCTTATTCTTGAAACAATGGAAGAAGCCCTACCCGCTTCCTATGCAAAATCAACAGTTTATGTTGCAGGGCCTTCTCATGCAGAAGAAGTTGCACTGGGCAAAATAACAGGGCTTATTGCCGCAAGTGAACACCACCGTAATGCAATTCGTGTACGAGATTTGTTACGCGTTAAAGGCATTATGGCTTATGCTTCCTTCGATACCGTTGGTGTTCAGGTTTGTGCCGCCGCTAAAAATGTTATTGCTATTGCTTACGGAAGCCTCGATGCTCTTGCAGAAACAAGCGACATTTTTGGAGACAACACCGAAAGTCTTTTGCTTGCCGCAGGTCTTAACGAAATTCAAACATTAGGTTTTGCTATGGGAGCAACACATGCAGAAACATTTGCCTCTGTAAGTGGTGTGGGAGACCTGGATGTTACCTGTAAATCTAAATACGGACGAAACAGACGCTTTGGTCAAGACATAATCAAAACAGACATGCTCTCTCGCTTTACCAGTATTGACGACCTTATTGCCAATGTAAAAAAAGTCGGTTACCTTCCCGAAGGTGCTATTGCATGCAAATATGTTCACGAAGTTGCAGAAGCAAAAAAACTCAAACTTCCTATTTGCAACGGACTGTATCGGGTGCTTAACAAAGAAGTAACTCCTCATGCTTTCTTAAATGAACTAGTGGGATTAAACTAAAGGAAAAATCATGCTTGAAAAAATAACTGGCACATTTAGCAACATCATTCGAACGCTCAGTGGAAAATCAACCATTACCGAAAAGAACATTGAAGAGACTGTCGAACAAATTAAGATGGCTCTTTTGGAAGCAGATGTAAACCTTCGTGTTGTTCGTCGCTTCGTAAATGCAACAATTGAAGAAGCAAAGGGCGAAAAAGTTCTTAAAGCCGTAGATCCTGGTCAGCAATTCGTAAAAATAATTTATGACCGCATCGTTACTATGTTGGGCGACACCAAAACCGATCTTGCGCTTAAAGGTCCAGACACACAGTCGGTCATTTTACTTTTAGGTCTTCAGGGTGCAGGTAAAACAACAGC
>DMQP01000008.1 GCA_003455655.1 Treponema sp.
TACGATGCAGAAGCCTATTGGAAAAAAATAAGCGGTGTTTTTAACGATGTATTACAATCTTTTTGTGCAGACAGAGAGCGTGAAGGAAAAAATCTTCAAAAAGATTTGCTTGCTAAACTGGATGTGCTTGATCACTGTGCTCAATTTTTCAAAGAATGGCAGCCTCAAATGGAACAGAAGTTCCGCGAAACTATCACTAAAAAATTTAATGAACTGTTGGGGCAACAGGTTGATGAAAATCGTATTATGACAGAAACTGCTGCTATGCTTGTTAAGTACACCATTAACGAAGAAATTATTCGTTTGCAAAGTCATCTTTCTGCCATGCGTTCAGAAATGGAAAACAATCCTGTTCCAGGAAAAAAGCTTGACTTTATTTGCCAAGAAGCAAACCGCGAAATAAATACTATCGGAAGTAAAAATCAGTTTACTGAAGTTGGTGCTATGGTTATTAGTGCAAAAGATGCGCTTGAAAATATTCGCGAACAGGCAAAGAATGTAGAATAAGATTTTTTGAGAGAGACATATTTTTGAATTTTTTACAAGAGGTTTTGTATGGTACAGAGAACAAGTGGCGTTTTGCTTCATATTACATCACTTCCGGGAACACCGGGTATAGGTACAATGGGTAAGAGTGCTTATGCTTTTGTCGATTGGCTGAACAAAGCTCATCAGTCTTTGTGGCAAGTGCTTCCCTTAGGACCAACGGGTTACGGTGACAGTCCTTATGCAAGTTTTTCTACTTTTGCAGGTAATCCTCTTTTGATTGACTTAGATGATTTAGTTGATCGTGGTTGGGCAGACGAGCAGAGTATTGTTCCTCCTGAATATATTCGTTCTTCCGGACCAGTTGATTACGGTTCTGTGGTTTGGTGGAAAGTTCCTGTGCTTTATACCTGCGCTCAGTATTTTCTTTCTCACGCAAGCAAAAAAGATCGAGCTGCTTTCCAAGCATTTAAAAACGCCCAGTCTTCTTGGCTTGACAATTTTGCAAACTTCACCAGCATAAAAAAATTCTATGATGCAGAAGCGGCTGCCAAAAAAGTTACTGGAGTTGACAGCATGTGGAACCGTTTTTGGCCTAAGGCTTTGGCTTCTCATAATGAAGCAGCGGTTTCAAAATGGGTTGAAGAACATGCAGACGATATTGAACAGATAAAAGTAATTCAGTTTTTCTTTGACACACAGTGGCAGGCACTTAAAAAGTATGCAAATAAAAAAGGCATAAAAATTATAGGTGACATTCCTATTTTTGTTGCTGGAGATTCTGCGGATGTGTGGGCGTCACAGCATTTATTCCAAATTGACAAAAAGACGCTTTTACAAAAGGCCCAAGCGGGTGTTCCTCCAGATTACTTTTCTGCTACAGGACAGTTGTGGGGAAATCCTCTTTATGACTGGAAGGCAATGAAAAAAGAAAACTATGCCTGGTGGGTAAGTCGCATTCAGAATATGCTTCGTTTAGTTGACATTGTGCGCATTGATCACTTCCGCGGATTTGAAGCATATTGGTCTGTTCCCGCAAACGAAGAAACTGCTGTCGGTGGAAAATGGGTTAAAGGTCCTGGTAAAGATTTGTTCGATACCATAAAGGCTCAGTTAGGAACGCTTCCCATTATTGCAGAAGATTTGGGTGTTATTACTGATGAAGTTGCTGCTTTGCGTGATGGTTGTGATTTCCCTGGTATGAAGATTTTACAGTTTGCTTTCTCTAGTGAACCATGGAATGCAGATGCTGCTTCAAACGCTTATCTTCCTCATTCATTTGATTCTCCTCGCTGTGTTGTGTATACAGGAACACATGACAACGATACCACTATGGGAATTTTACAGTCGGGTGGAGAAGGACTTAAGAAAAATATATGTGCATATCTTAATCTTGATGAACACTGCGATTTAGTTACAATCTGTCATGCCTTGGTTCGTTTAGCCTTTGCTTCGAGTGCACAGATGTGTGTTGTTCCCCTGCAAGATGTGTATAACATTGGCAGTGAGGGCCGCATGAATACTCCTTCGACAACAGGCAGTAACTGGGCTTGGCGTATGAGCGACACTTTGCTTGATGAACGTGGCGCAACAGAACTTGCTTGGTATGCATCAGTGTATGGTCGTAACAATGATTGAATTGCTTGAACTTTTTGCTGTCTTCTTTAAGATTGGACTCTTTACCTTTGGCGGTGGTCTTGCCATGTTGCCTTTGTTGGAACGAGAACTTACAAGTAAGCGTTCTTGGGCTAGTTCGGAAGAACTGTTAGATTACTATGCCATTGCTCAGTCTACACCAGGAATTATTGCAGTTAATGTTGCAACCTTCATTGGCTTTAAGCGAAAAAAAATTATAGGCGGAATTGTTGCAACTGCGGGAATGGTAACACCATCTCTTATTATCATCACCATTATTGCAGAATTTATTTCTAACTTCGAAGACATTGTGTGGGTTCAAAAAGCACTCGCTGGAATAAATGTTGCGGTTGCGGCCTTGCTTACTTATTCAGTTTTTACGTTTGCAAAAAAAACAATTAAGACATGGTGGTCTTTTTTACTTTATGCAGCTTCATTTTCGGCTGTGTATTTTTTTCATGTTCATACGGTTATTGTAATTTTGTCTGCAGCTCTTGTAGGAATACTTATTGCACTTGTAACAGGTAAACTAAAAAAAGATGAAAGGGAGTCGGCATAATGGAATT
>DMQP01000031.1 GCA_003455655.1 Treponema sp.
ACATTGGTCACGACAAAGAAGTTCATGATGTTACCTACGAAAACTGTCAGGCTCGGGAAAGAACACAAGTGTTAATGGACATTGCAAATAGCACAAATGGAATTGTTATTGGAACAGGAGATTTAAGCGAACTTGCATTAGGCTGGTGCACATACAATGGCGACCACATGAGCATGTATGGAGTTAACGCATCTATTCCCAAAACATTAGTAAGACATTTAGTTGCATGGTTTAGCGAAGAAGCAGAGGAACAGAACAAGATGCAACTTTCACAAACACTTAAAGACATTCTAGACACACCCGTAAGTCCAGAGTTACTTCCTCCGACACAAGGAGACATTAGTCAAAAGACAGAAGAACTAGTTGGTCCTTACGAACTGCACGATTTCTTTTTGTACTATGTATTGCGCTTTGGATTTTCTCCGCGGAAAATTTTCTTTCTTGCAAGACAGGCATTTACTTCCAAAGAATACAGTCGTGAAGTAATTCTTAAATGGATGCAAGCCTTCTACAAGCGTTTTTTCGCACAACAGTTTAAGCGTAGTTGCATGCCAGATGGAGCAAAAGTAGGAACCGTAAATCTTTCTCCAAGAGGTGACTGGCGCATGCCAAGTGATGCAAGTGCGCGTCTTTGGCAAAATGAACTAGAAGAGCTTTCGAAGGAGCATGACTGATGCTGAGTTACCAGCACGAATATCATGCAGGAAACCATGCAGATATTTTAAAGCACATTGGCCTTGTAAGCATTTTACATTCTCTAACACAAAAAGAAAAACCCTTTACGGTCATTGACAGTCACGCAAGTGCAGGAACTTTTAGTCTTGATGACGAACGAATAAAAAAAACTGCCGAAGCCGAACATGGTATAGAAAAACTGTTTTCACACACAGAAAAGAACATTCCGCAAGCGGTAGAGCGTTACCTCAATGCACAAAGACCCTACTACCAGTGCAGACTCTATGCAGGAAGCCCCGAATTAACACGCTTGTTTCTTCGCAAGGGAGACGCTCACTTTGCAATAGAGCTTCACCCACAGGCACTTGAGTCGCTAAAAGCAACTTGCAAAAACAATGTACTGACTGAAGAAGGAAGTCGAAGTGCAAGTGTAAAAACCCACATCAAAGAAGAAGACAGCTACAAAGCATTAAAACAACTGACACCACCACTTATTAAGCGCGGCCTTGTTTTAGTAGACCCTTCTTACGAAGACGCAAGCGATTATGTACAAGTTGCACAAACACTTACAGAAGTTCACCGTAAGTGGAACACTGCCATTATTATGCTGTGGTATCCGCTTATAAGTCGCAGAAAAAACGAAACAGCACAAATGCTTCATGCGCTTGAAACAGCCGCAAAAACAGGAACAAATCCTTGCTCGTGCATACGAAAAGAACTACGGGTAAAAGATCCAGAAAGTCTTACTAAAGAAGACGGAGCTCACTTGTATGGAAGTGGTCTTTTTGTCATAAATGAACCATGGCATTTCGAAGAAGAAATGGACAGTTCTATTGCCTTTTTACAAAATTTTTTTGTTCAGGATTAAAACCAAAATCTAACGCCAACTTCTAGAGGCAAAGAAAAAGAAAAGCGTATTTTCGAATCAAAGGTAAGTTGTGGTTGAGCTAGCAGTTGAACAAAAACTCCCAGTCGCGTTACCGGACAAAACTCTGTTCCCACAAGAGCACGAAGACAGAGCGAACATACAGCAGAATAATCTGTAAAGTTAACCGACACACAGCTTCCCACACCAACATAGGCTTTGAAAAGTGAATTAAAAATGCGTGGATTGGTAAACCAGTAATCAAGCGCAAAAAGCAAAGACTGAACCCCTCTTTCAGAAAAGCAAAGCGTAAGCGATGGAACAAAGGTTTGTGCAGAAAGATCTACACAAGCATTAAGACCTGCATCATAGACTAACGCCTGAGTCTCATCTCCAAAAGAGGGATTTATGCCAGAATGAAGCCCCACTGCGTATTGAGCACAGAGAGGAAGTACTGGCACTAAAAGAACAAAAAGAAGTAGTGTTCGTTTTTTCATAACAGCCTTTACTTGTTAAACACAAGGGAAGTTCCATCGGGAGAACGGCTTACCGTTATATGATCTCCTTCGCAAACATTTCCCGCAAGTACTTCTTTTGCAAGTTGATTTTCAACATAGGTTTGAACTGCTCGTTTAACAGGGCGTGCTCCAAATGATGGGTCGTAACCAGCATCTGCTATAAAGTCAACGGCACTGTCATCGAATGTAAGCGAAATGCGACGGTCACTAAGACGCTCACTTACGCGCTTAAGTTGCAGTGAAACAATATGTCGTATATTGTCTTTTCCCAATCTGTTGAACATAACAATTTCGTCGATACGATTCAAAAACTCTGGACGGAAAGTCTGCTTTAACAAGAGAGAAAGTTTTTCTTTAAGTTCATCACTTTGAGTGTCGGAATCAGACTCAAGAATTAAATCTGAACCCAAATTGCTTGTCATGATAATGATGGTATTCTTAAAGTCAACAACGCGTCCCTGTCCGTCTGTTAAGCGTCCGTCATCAAGTACTTGAAGCAAGACATTAAATACATCTGGATGAGCCTTTTCTATTTCATCAAAAAGAATAACACTGTAGGGCCTTCTCCGAACCGCTTCTGTAAGCTGTCCACCTTCATCGTATCCAACATATCCTGGGGGAGCTCCAATTAAACGAGTAACACTAAACTTTTCCATGTACTCGCTCATGTCTATACGAGTAAGGCTTTTTTCGTCATTAAACAAAAAGTCTGCAAGTGTTTTTGCAAGTTCTGTTTTACCCACACCAGTAGGTCCTATAAACATAAAACTTCCTAAGGGTTTGTTAGGATCGTTTAAGCCTGCACGGTTACGACGAATTGCATCAGAAACTGCAAGGACTGCAGAATCTTGACCAATAACTCGTTCATGCAAAACAGACTCAAGATGAAGATATTTTTGTTTTTCACTTGTAAGCATTTTTGCAACAGGAATTCCAGTCCAAGTACTTACTACGCGAGCAATATCTTCTTCGGTAACTTCTTTGCGTAAAAGACTTTTTCTTTCTGCAGATTCAACAAGTTCTGCTGATTGTACGGAAGTAGATTCTGCAAGCTGTTTTTCTAGTTGTGGAATGACTGAATACTTTAACTCAGCTGCTTTTTCAAGATCTCCTTCACGAGTAAACTTTTCTTCATCAAAGCGAGCTTTTTCTAGATCTTCTTTTACTTTTCGACTTCCTTCAATAAGCGATTTTTCATTTTGCCACTGGAGGCGCATTGCATCGCGTTGCTGAGTAAGTTCTGCAAGTTCTTTTTCAAGTTTTTGCAAGCGTTCCTTACTTGCTTCATCATCTTCTTTCGAAAGAGATTGTTTTTCTATTGCAAGCTGTAAAATCTTACGTTCAATTTTATCGAGTTCAACAGGTTGACTTTCTATTTCCATTTTAAGACGGCTTGCGGCTTCGTCAACAAGATCAATTGCTTTGTCAGGAAGAAAGCGATTTGTAATATAACGGTTAGAAAGTGTCGCTGCTTCAACAAGAGCTTCATCATTTATTTTTACACCATGGTGAATCTCGTACTTGTCTCGCAATCCACGCAGAATAGCAATGGTATCTTCAACGGTGGGCTCTGCACAATACACTTGTTGAAAACGTCGCTCAAGAGCAGCATCTTTTTCGATATACTTTCTGTATTCGTCAAGAGTTGTTGCTCCAATGACACGCAGATCTCCACGAGCAAGAGCTGGCTTT
>DMQP01000191.1 GCA_003455655.1 Treponema sp.
CTTAACAATTAATTATAAAACTTTCAACTTTAAACGCTTTCTTAGGATTCATAAAAGACACTTGTTTTTTGCTTCATGTTTTCTATTTCCTTTGCAAGTGTTTTATCTAATTCATCTTCATAACCAGTAAGTGCAGAAAAAGGTAAAAAGATTTTTGCTCGTTGACTTACACTCATGCGATTTTTTAGAGAGCTTTCATTCCATTCAGTATTGATTATATCTTCATACTTATTGTTCATGCTTTGTGCCCTCCAATTTGTGCATTTCGTTCACGAGTTGTAGCTCCGTCTTCGTAATCAACTCCCTTCAAAAGTGCATTCTTTCCAAACTTATGAATAATTTTAAGACGCGTCTTTTGCAAACAGTCTTCTTTTTCTGAATCAAAGTCTTCGTCAAACAATCCAGGCTGTCGCTCGCTTATAGGTTTTGTGTTATTTGCTGTAATGTTTATTCTTCGTACAAGCCAAGTGTGGTTTGCAATTACATCAAACAAATGTTCTGCTGCTTTAACAATCTGACTAGAAGAATTTGTTTCTCCGCGCAGTGCTCCAAAAGAAACAGTTCCCTGTGCTGGTTTAGGAACAGGACGCCCGTAGTAATCAATTACAACTTCTCCGTCAAAACCACTTACATTCAAACTTTCTATGTCGTAACCAATGTACAGTGTTATTGAAAGTGCAACTAATTTTTTTTGGAACAAATCTAAAGCCAACGCTTCTGCCATTTCACGCACAATAATTCGAGCCTTTTCAAAAGTGTAAGCAGAATGTAAAACTTGTCCGCTTCCCAAACTTTTTGCAGAAGAGCGATAGTTTTTAATTTCTTTCATGCCAACACTTTCTCGACCCCACGCATGATCAATTAAAATTTCTGCATCAATGCCAAAGTCTTTGTAGAGAACATCCGGAGCAACCAGTGACACTCGTGCAACATCTCCCATTGTAAACATTCCGTGCTTTTCCAATCTGCGAGCTGTTCCATGACCAATGCGCCAAAAATCGGTAATAGGTTTGTGTTCCCACAATTCTCGTCGATACGACATTTCATCAAGATGTGCAATTCTTACACCATTTGCATCTGCGGGAATATGTTTTGCTTTAACATCCATAGCAATTTTACACAAGTACAAGTTAGGAGCAATGCCTGCAGTTGCGGTAATGCCTGTTTCATCAAGAATGTCTCCTATAACTTTTGAAACAAGTTCTTGTGCTGTCATGTTGTAAAACGAAAGATAGGAAGTTGCGTCTATAAAAACTTCATCTATTGAATACACATGAATGTCTTCTGGTGCAAAGTAACGCAAATAAATTCCATATATTTTTGCTGAATACTGAATGTACAGTGCCATGCGAGGAACAGCAGTTATGTATTCTATTTTATACGATTTTGCTTTTGCTTCTACTTCAAACAATCTGCAACGTCCAGAAAGACCATAAGCTTTTAAAGCAGGTGTTACGGCAAGACAAATTGTTTTAGAAGTTCGGCTCGAATCGGCAACAACAAGTTTTGCTGTCAAAGGATCAAGACCGCGTTCCTTACATTCAACAGAGGCATAGAAAGATTTTAAATCAATTGCAATGTATGTTTTAGCCATAGTTTATGCAATTTGCAACAGTTTACAATTTTCCAAACCGTTGCTCCAAAAATCTTTTAGCGAAAGATTTTTCATTTGACAAATAATACTTGAATTCATTGCGCCATGACCAACAATAAGCACATCTTTATTTTGAGAAAGTAGTGGTCTTACTTTTTCATCAAGAAATTCACCTGTGCGTTTAAACAAATGTTCAAAAGATTCTGCACCATTTTGTGCAACATATTGTTCTGGATTTTTAAAAAATGAATCAATGGGAGGAACATCAAAACCGTTTTCTATTCCTTCGTAAGCACCAAAACACATTTCCTTAAGACGCTCATCCGTAACAAGAGGAACATTGCGACCTTGCAATACAATTTGTGCTGTTTCAAAAGCTCTTACTAAAGGTGAACAAAAACAAATATCAAAATGAACATTTACATATTCATCATGTGCTTTGCGTGCCATTTGTCTTCCTGTTTCATTGAGCGGAATGTCTGTCTGTCCTTGCAATTTGCGCAAGTCATTCCAGTCGGTTCTTCCGTGTCGCATTACATACAGCATTTTAAGCCTTTACCAGTTTTGACGCATCTTCTGGCGTAAGAGGTTTTCCCCAAATGAAGCCCTGAATGTAATCACAGCCTATACTCTTTAGCACTTCAAGTTGATCAAGCGACTCAACACCTTCAGAAATAACTTTTAGATTAAAGATGTGACCTATTGAAATAATTGCAGCAACATATTGTTTTGCCGACTCTGTAGAATTCATCTCATCAATAAATGACTTGTCTATTTTAAGCATGTTAGCAGGCAGTCTGTTCAAATAACTAAGCGAAGAGTATCCTGTGCCAAAGTCATCAATTGCAACCATGATGCCCATCTTTTTAATCTCGTTAATTCGTTGTAGCGCCTTTTCCGCAGAATCAATCATTATTGATTCAGTAATTTCAATTTCTAACTGTTTGGCAGGAATTTTTGATGCAGTAATTACATCTCTAATTTCTTCAATGAAATTATTTTTCATCAAGTGGCGAACTGATATATTTGTACTAAGCGTTATGTCTGCACCCGTACGATTAATTATTTCTCCCATAAAACAAGCAGCTTTCTTAAATACTTGAATGTCAACCTTATCTATTAAGTCTGCATTTTCTGCTACGGGAATAAATTCAACAGGACTTATAAACGAACCGTCAGTTTTTTGCATACGAGCAAGCACTTCGAATCCACGCAGTTTATGAGAAATGTCGTACTGGGGTTGAAGATTAAACAGCATGTCGTTGTTGTTAAGAGCAGCTCGAAGTTTGCGTTCTATTTCTAGCTTGTGTTCAGTCTTAACTAAATCAGGAGTAAAGTGCAAAATACGGTTTATACCACCCTGACGTTTTACTTCATGCAAAGCTACATCTGCACTAGAAAACAGTTCTTCTATTTCAGTTGCATCTGAAGCATATTCTGCATAACCATAACTTGCAGTTAAGAAAAAGTCACAATCTTCAAGTGTTATTTTTTGTTCAAGCACTGCTTCGTATGCAGTAAGTGTTTTTACAATATCTGCAGTAGAATTGTATTTACGAATAAGCAGTGCATATTTGTCACCACTAAAGCGAGCAACATAATCTATTGTTCCTGTTGAACGAGAAGCAGCAAGTTCTTTCCAACGGTTTGCAACTTCAATAAGAGCTTCGTTTCCTATTTCGTGCCCCATTGTGTCATTAATGCTCGTAAAGTTATTAAGGTCAACCGACACAACCGCAAAGCTTTCATTGTTTTTTATTAACGATTCCATGCGTTCAGAAATTGCAAAACGATTTGACAGTCCAGTAAGTTCATCTGTTACTGCTTGTTCTCGTATGCGTCTTTGATATTTTTCTATGCGCTGATTGTTCAAGAAAATAATGATTATAGTTATGATGGTAAAGAGATTAGTAAAAATACCTGGCAAAGTTCTTGTACTTTGTATTTTAATAAATCCCACAAGAATTATCGGAAACTGAATCATTAAAATGGTGAGTGTTGTGTAAAAACCTGGCTTACGGAAAAAGACAACAAGAAAAATAATAAATGTGTTTGCCAGAGAAGTAAGTACTCCCGTAAGAGTGCTATAGTTTATCTTAGCGCCAAAGATTGAAAAGGATCCTGGCGTACGGGCAACAATGGTCACCATAGCGGAGGTAACCGCATACAAGGTAAGCAAAAGCAAAAAAACGCTAATCCGCTTAAGTATGGTTTTTGTTGGAGGTCTTGGTTCCCTTCTAGCCATGCAGTACGCTCCTCTTTTGTGAGATTACTGACAAACCCTTCATACAATTATATCATAGCTTTTGAGAATTTAGAACCCTTTTTTTATCAATAATCTATATTTTTGTAGGGAACTATTCCAAAATAATGAAGTCTTTTTTAAACTCTTTTACCATGTCTGGATGTAATTGTGCCTGTTCGTGAATTTTTTGTCCAAGCTCCCTTTTTACCAAAGTCTTTACTTTTTCGAGAGGAACTTTATTTATTGCAGGACAAGTGGGTGTTAGCGCTACTTTCAATTTATTTTCCACACGAATTATTCGAAGCGGCCAAATGCTACAGTCAAAGGGTTTTTCTTCTGCATTTAACACACAACCTTTATGTTCATCCAAAAAAGGACAAGGCACTTCTTCTTCACTGTCGTTCGTTTTGTATAAGTCATCAAGGTCTATGGTAAGCATGTTAGAACCAGAGCTTTTAAACTTTGCAGATGGAAACTTTTTGCTTAATAGAGCTGCACTTTCCTTTGTAAACAGAGGAGTTTCCCACAAACTTTTTCTGCGAAATGAACAACAGAATTTACAAGAAGCACAATCTGATTTTGAAAGAATTTTTGAAAGCATTACATTACCTTTCCGTAAAATTTATCAAGCACTGTTGTTGGTTTGTAAGACAGTTTTGCCTTGCGTAGTCCTTCAACACCCATATCTTCTTCGCGATTAAGATACAAAAAGTCTGTACATGTTTTTGCAAACTGATTATTTACAATTGCAAATACACCGTTAGGTTCATGTTCAGCAATAGCTTTTTCAAAATGAACATCAAGCACAATGTCTGAAATAGGAGAAGCAAGTGTCATTGCAGCAGGCTTTCCGTGAATGTAAACGACACCACCACGAATTTGTAAAAGTTGCGCATTTTCTAAAGCAATTTGAATACTTTCATGTTCAAGAATAAGTGCTTCGTTTTCTGGACCGTCTTTTTCGTTAAACCAAGTGTCTGCTACAAACATAATGTCGTCTGCAATGTCATGTTCAGGAAACGTTTTGAAAGTCCAGTCATCACCGT
>DMQP01000204.1:0-2207 GCA_003455655.1 Treponema sp.
TGCAACATGAGGATTTGTAAAGACAACTGTTCCAACTTGAATAGCACTCGCACCAGCCATAATAAATTCAACTGCATCTTGCCAAGTTGCAATGCCACCTATTCCAACAACAGGCACTTGTTTTTCTTTAGGCAGTTTATTAATTTCTTCGACAACATCGTAGACCATGCGCAGTGCAAGGGGTTTAATGGCAGGACCACACATTCCCGCACGAACATTTTTAAAGAAGGGTTTACCTGTTTCAATGTCGATAGCAGTTGCAGAAAAAGTATTTACAAGCGAAAGAGCATCGGCTCCGGCTTCAATACAAGCAAGAGCTACTGCACGAAGATCTGGAGCGTTGGGAGTAAGTTTTACCATAAGCGGTTTTGTTGTTGCTTTACGAACAGCACTCACACATTCTGTTGCAGCAGAACAAGTCATACCCCAAGCATGACCACCCGCTTTAACATTAGGACAGCTAATGTTAAGTTCAATCATAGCAACATCGGTAGAATCTAAAAGCCGAGCACCTTCTGCATAAGAGTCAATATCACTTCCGGCAAGATTCATAATAGCAACTGGTCCTAAGGTAAGCATTACAGGAAGTTCATTTTGTAAAACATGATGCAAGCCCGGATTTTGTAAACCAATTGAATTAATATCACCAGAAGCAACTTCTATAATGCGTTCACCTTCATTGCCGTCACGAGCTAATAGTGTTGTTCCCTTTGAACAAATTGCTCCCCATTCATTTACATCTGCAAAACCCCGGTACGATTCACCGTAACCAAATGTTCCAGAAGCTGCAAAGACAGGATTTTTAAAGTGCACGCCAGCAATGGTAACACTTAAGTCTGGTTCATGTGTTAAGGGAAGAGGACGAGCGGCTGATTTTTCAAACTGCAAAATGTTTGCATTAAAGACAGGTCCATCTTTACAAACACGAAGCACACCATCTTTTGTCTGAATGGTACAACCCAAACAAGCACCAACTCCACAAAGCATGCGGTGTTCAACACTTAAGTAGGCGGTTACTCCACATTCTTTTGCAATAGACTGAACATAAGAGAGCATGGGTGTAGGTCCGCACGCATAAATAACAGAATACTTTTTTTGTTTAATTACATCAGCAGTAAGAGCTACATTCAACATTCCGTGAAGTCCCACAGAACCGTCGTCTGTTGTAACAACAAGATTTTCTGCCTTTACTCGTTCCAGTCCGTAAGAACCTGATTTAAAACATGCATAAAAATCATAAGACTTGGGGCTAAGTGATGAAGCAAAATTTGCAACAGGAGCAACACCAATTCCGCCACCAACAATACACACTTTTTGATCGCAAGCAGGTTTTTCAAATGCATTACCCACAGGGCCCATAACATTCATAAACTCACCGCTTACTAAATGACACAACTCTCGTGTTCCCTCTCCTTTTTGAAGAATTAAAAATTGAACAATAACTTTGCGTCCACTTGCATCTTTTTTTTCTTCACTGTGAAAAACACTTATGGGGCGATTAAACTGAACACGACTTTTTGCACTTCGAATCATGTAGAACTGACCGGGCAAAGGCAAGACTTGGCTTTCGTGTTCTAAGGGAATTGTTGCCTCAAGTAAATACACATCTTTTTGACCTTCGACTGCACGACAAAAATCTACAGCTACTGTTCCTGCAAACTGAAATTGGTTTTGATTCATACTTACTGTTCCAACTGTTTTTTTGCATTAAGCAAATCGTTTTTAGAAAAGTCTGCAACTTTAGCGGCTGCATCTGCAATATCATCTAAAGTAAGATTTCCTGCTTCTTGTTTTTTAAGACAGTCTTCGTCTTTTTTCCATGCACACAAAATTCCGCGAGAAGAATTTACTGTTCCGCCAGCTTTATCTAACAGCGTTGCAGCAATTCGAGCAGCTCCACCTTGAGCACCGTAACCAGGAATTAAAAAGAAAGTGTCAGGGTAAGCATCTCGAATCCAGCGAGCATCTTTTTCTTGAGTGGCACCCACAACTGCTCCAAAGACACCACACGTTTGGTCTGTGTATGTTTTAGAAAACTCTTTTCCAATGCGGTCAATTTCTTTTCCCACACGCTCAAGTAGCAAAGTTCCGTCTGCAAGTTTTTGATGTTCAATGTCTGTCATGCCAGGGTTAGAAGTACACAGTAAAACAAAGGCACCCTTTCCTCCGCGCTCAGGATTTGCATAAGCAGTAAAGGGAACTAATGT
>DMQP01000204.1:2321-7212 GCA_003455655.1 Treponema sp.
TTGCGTAAGCATCACTGGTTGCGCCAATGTCACCACGCTTAATGTCACTTATACAAACAAGTCCAGCTTTTCTAACAGCTTGTAGCGTTTGTGCATAGACTTGCATTCCGCGAAGACCCATTGCTTCGTAGTAAGCAATTTGAACTTTGCAACAAGAGGCAGTTTTTTGAGAAGACACACGGTCAATAATGGCTTTGTTATAGGCCAAAACTGCTTCTGCCGCATCTGAGTAGGAAGAACGAATGTTTTCGGGAATATAAGAAGGGTCTGTATCTAACCCCACACACAAAGGTCCGCGCTCTACCGCCAGGGCCTGCAATGTTTGCATTTGATGTTTCATAGCGGTAGTATAGCACGGAGCACTAAGCGGTTACAATGGGGTACAGAAAGCTAGTTTGCAACATTACGCTTAATTTTCTTAGTGGTAGTCATTTCAAGCGCTTCGTCCAAAACGGTTATTTTTGTTATACGCTGGTAAGGTTGCAGTCCTTTGTTTATTTTAGAAACAATAGCTTCGAGTTCAGACTTAACGGCAGTGTCGGCCAGTTTGTCTTCGCGACTTACACCTAAGCGTTTAAGCATATCGTCTGACGGATAAATAAGCGCTTCAAGTTCTTCACTGCGAGTTTCTTTGTTAGCAACATAACCACGAACCATAATTTGTTCAATGTCGGTTTCAAGTTGGAATGCATCTTCTATTTCTTCGGGATACACATTCTTTCCGCCTTCAGTAACAATCATGTTCTTTGCTCGACCAGAAAGCATAAGATAATTTTCTTTATCAAGCCAACCTAAATCGCCTGTTTTAAACCATCCGTCTTCGGTAAAGACTTTTGCAGTTTCTTCTGGCATATTGTAGTAGCCTTGCATAACCATGCATCCCTTAACTGCAATTTCACCAATACCGTTTTCATCAGGATCAAGAATCTTCATCTGTTCGTATTTTTCAAAGACTTGACCAACACTCTGAATCTTAAAGTGTTCAACTGGGTTAAGAGTAATAATCGGAGATGTTTCGGTAAGACCATAACCCTGTACAAAGTCAATGCCCATTTCGTTAAAGAACTTAAAGACACTTGAAGCAAGGGGACCACCACCACAAATAGCAATACGTACTGTAGCAATGTGTGCCTGTTTAAGTACTGCCTTAAATATTTTCTTACCTGGGTTAACACGGAAGACTTTTTTAATAAAGTAAGAAAGTCCCATTAAAAAGCGCATAATTCCGTAAACAATTGGTCCCTTGTCGCGAATTCCCTTTAGAATTCCAGCTGCAAGTTTATTGAACAAAAGCGGAACACCTAAGAGCATGGTAATGTGTCCTTCTTCAAGTTCTTTCATCATGCGGCTAACGGCAAGACTTTTTCCAAAGACAACTTCCGCACCTACAGAAATAGTTTCTATAAACACAGCAAGCATTGTGTAGGCGTGATGAATAGGAAGCAGTGCGTAGAAGACATCTGTAGGATACAGAATCATTTTTGTCTGAGCGGCAAAACAGTCAGAAACTAAGTTCTTGTGGGTAAGCATAACACCCTTAGGCACACCTGTTGTACCACTGGTAAACAAAATAGCTGCAAGTTCGTCTACCGTAGCAGGAGTAATTTCTGCCTTAGTGTTTGCCTTAAGGTTATAGACATATTCTTCACGGTGTTTGGGGCTTAGTGAATAGACTTGACAGCCAATACTTTTTGCAAAAGAGCCCTGTGCAAAGTGATCGTATTTTTCATCATCAACAAACAAAAACTTAGGGCGCGCAGTGTTCATTAAATTTTCAAGTTCGTTTTCGTGCAGTGCATAATCAAGCGGACAGACAACACCACCAGCATACAGTGTTGCCAAATATGCAGTTGCCCATTCCGGAGAGTTTTTACCCGTTACCGCAACACGGTCGCCATGCTGCAAACCCTTAGCTGCTAAAAAGTTTGCCAGTGCAAGAATGTTTGCCTTTACTTGGCTGTAAGTAAGAGAATTACGGGAACCTTCAGGGCCTTCAAAGTCAGTAAAACAAGCGTTGTCAGGAAAGCGGCGTGTCGTAATGTTAAATAGTTCTGGAAGAGTGGGCCATTCGCCGGTGTATTCCGAACCTTTGAACTCTGGTAAAAAATAGCAGGGATCATAATTTTTAATGCTTTTCATGCAACACCTCAAAAATTTAAGTTTAGTTTCAATTATTAAATCTACAAAAAAAACGCTTCCCCGTTAAGGGAAGCGCTTAAGCTAAGGGTTAAACCTACTCTTTAACACCACCGGCAGTTACACCAGCAATAATGCTACGAGAAAGGAAAAGGTAAACAATCATAAGCGGAACTATTGAAAGGAAGATCTGCATATAAACGGTACCCATGTTAAACTTCTGGTAGTCTGCAGAACGTAACTGTGCAATCATAATAGGTACAGTCTTTTTGTTCTTGTTGCTGATAACCAAAGCAGGTGTGAAGTAGTTGTTCCATGAAGAAACGAAAGAGAAAATTGCCTGAACAGCAATAGAAGGTTTCATCATAGGAATAGCAACTTCGTTAAAGGTACGGAATTCGTTACAACCGTCAACACGAGCAGCTTCAACAATTGAATAAGGCAGGGTTGATTCCATAGCCTGATACAGATAGAAGAAAACAATAGGTGCTGCAATTGCAGGAATGTAAAGAGCAGGAAGAGTATCAATCATTCCAATTTTGGTAATTAACTTAATGAAACCAGCAGTAGAAATCTGTGCAGGAACCATCATAACTAACAAAATGAAACGGAAGCTAAACTTGCGACCCTTAAAGCGGTACATGTAAATACCATAAGCTGTCATACAAGAGAAGTATGTTGTAAGAATAGCAGACATAATAGAAACATATACAGAGTTAAAGAGTGCTCTCAAAACCGGCATGTTAGGGTTAGTAAGCAAATCTTTTAAGTTCTTAAAGAACGAAGTACCTGGCAACAAAGAGAATCCCAACTGAATCTGGCTATGACTACGTGTAGAGTTAATAATCAGAATAAAGAAGGGAAAGAGAGATAAAAATGCAAGTATAACCAGCACAATATAGCACAGGTTGCGGCGTAAAATTAAACTAGCGCTTTGACTTTTCATATATTACCTCTTATCTCTTGTTAGAGTATTTACTCATGGTTGACTGATATGCGAACATACCAAGAATAGCAGTTACAACGAAGGTAATAACGGAAACAGCTCCACCCATACCATAGTTCTTACTGCGCAAGTGGTTGTTCAAGAACATAATAAGCGTCATTGTCGTACGGTTAGGTGTACCGAAGCCGTTTGACAAAATCTGCGGAACGTCGAACATCTGAATACCACCAATCATAGATGTAATAAGAACATATACGAAAATAGGCAACAGAAGTGGCATTGTAATCTTGAAGAATACCTGTACAGGAGTTGCACCGTCAATACGAGCAGCTTCAAACAAGCTGTCATCAATACCCATAATACCAGCCATAAGCAGAATAGTTGTGTTACCATACCACATAAGGAAGTTCATGGTAGCAACCAAACCGCGAGTCCAACTGGTGTAAGTAAAGAAGCGAATTGGTTCATCAATCCAACCAAATGACTTAAACATAAGGTTAATAGGACCGCTATCAGAAAACAGCGTGAAGAACAACATAGAAAATGCCGAAGCCATAATCAGGTTAGGCATGTAAATTACTGTTTTAAAGAATTGTTGGAACTTGAGGCGAAGTTCAGTATTGGTAAACCACACACCCAAAATCAACGAAATAACAATCTGCGGGACAAAACCCAAAACCCACATAATAACGGTATTAGCGGAATATTTGAGGATGTCACTCTCAAAAACTTTTTTATAGTTTTCAAGACCAATAAAGGTCGGCCCTACTTCAACAAGACCAACACGATAGTTTTCCATAAAGCTGTAATAGAAAGTAGACAGCAAAGGAATAAGCGAGAAGATTATATATACAATGAAGAACGGAGCAATAAAGAAATAACCCCAGTTATCATACTGAACGCTCTTTCGTTTCTTCAGAGGTTTTGCAATTTTAATCTCTGTTTTTTCTGACATAGCATCCTCTTTTAGAATAAAATCAAAAACAACGGTTTTTAACCGGAAAAAAGGGCAGAACTAAATAAGTTCCGACAAAAAGGGCTGCCCTCCCCTGACAGAAAGGGCAGCCCTCAAGCTTTACAACCTTACGTCAGGACTTAGCGAGACAGGTTGGGGTACAGTTCCAGAACTGAAGTATAGAAGTTGTCATAAGCTGCTTCTTCAGTTACGTTGCCGTTGAAGTATTCCTTCATAGCTGCCTGGAATTTTTCGTTCATACCCTGGTCATAAGCAGAGATGTTGCTCTTGTCGATGGTCTGAACACCAGCAAGCATGTTGCCATAGGGGTTCTGTCCACCCAGAACTTTTGAAGAGTATGATCCGTTAGCAAGAGCGGTCATAGCCTTGGTGTTGTTTGCAAAGTCACCAGTTTCTGAAGCGAGAGTCTGCATGTTAGCAGAATCACAAGTCAGTGTGTACATGATGTCTTTAATCAGAGCGATGTTGTCTGATCCAGCTGCACCACAAACCCAAGTTCCACCCCAAGAGAATCCCTGAGGTCCTTTAATGAATGCCCAGTCGCCAGCTGCTGCTGCAGATGCAGGATCATCTACGTGCATACAGAAGTCGATAAGCCAGCCAGGTCCAAAGTATGCAAATACTTTTGCATCTGCCATCATACCATTGTTCCATGCGTCATCCCACAAAGAAGTCTTGTTGTTGTATCCTTTGTCGGTGAATTCTTTGGTCTGTGCTACCCACTGCTTCATAGCAGGGTCGATTACGATCTTGTTTCCGCTTACCCAAGGTGAAGTTACGTTGTCGTTGAATACGCGATATGTATCGTCGAATCCAGAAACTGCTTTGTAACC
>DMQP01000210.1:0-2241 GCA_003455655.1 Treponema sp.
GCAGATAATCTTGATGCAGCTTTTGAGCGACGTTTTTTATTTAAGATTAAATTTGAAAATCCAACAATTGAGGCAAAAGCAAAAATATGGAAATCAAAATTAAATTGGCTTCCTGAAAATGAAATTGAAATATTTGCAAAGAATTATGATTTAAGTGGCGGACAGATAGATAATATTGTTCGTAAAGTAACAATGGATGAAATACTTACGGGTAAGCGACCTGAACCAGAAGAACTCCTAATACTCTGTAAAAAAGAAAAAATGGGAAATGCAGAAAGGAAAATTGGTTTTTTCTAATTTTATTTTTTTTACTATCGAGAAATGATAGTGGTATATGTTATAAGTAAAAAAAAATAAATACTGTGACTATAAAGTCACATAGGAGAATTTATAAAAAAGATATACAGGAAATTGCAAAGAAACTGAAATTGTAGCGTTAAAAATCCAAGAAGCATTTAGAATAAATGCCTCTTGGGATTCTTTTTGATGGAGCGATTATGAAGAATGAGTACTATATAAAAGAAATTAGCAATAATATTAAAACTTCTGAAAAGGAATTAGAAAAAGAACGTAAGAATAAACATAAAGACTATGAAATAGCAAATCATTGTCTAATTGCTAAGATAAAGTTTTTAAGAGAAAAATTAATTATTTTGAAAAAATAAAAGAGGTTAATAATATGAAAAAAGCAAATGAAAACATTGAAATTGTATTTCTATTTCTTCTTTTGCTATTTATGTTGCCATTTCCAATTATAGTTGAAAATATTATTATAATTGGAATTATTGTAATCTGCCTATTTTTTAGTCTTAGTTATCGTTTAATAAATAATAAAATAAAACAAATATTTGCTGATAATTTGCCTTACTTAGTTTTTACAATAATGCTTTTGCAAATACATACTGTAAGATTTTCTTTAATAGCAAATAAAATTAATGATCAAATTATTTCTGTTCAAATCATGCAATGGATAACTGAAGAACTTAAGTCATCTGAAATTATAGTTTTTGGCACATTAATTTATCTTTGGTTACTTCTTTATTTTTTAATTGTCTTTAGTGATATTGAAGTTAATAAAATTGTCGTTGTAAATGAACATTTCAAATATGAAACATTTAATCTGCAGAAAATAAAAATTATACAAGGAAAAGAAAAACAAGATGGTGAAATATCTATAAATACTTTATTAAAAAAAAATAAATATGAGGAAGAATTTTGTTTTAATTTATCAAAAATAAGGAAATACCTTATAGCTGGATTTGTTATTAATGTTGTACAAATTCTTTGCGGAGTTTCAAAGGACATTTTATTTAAACAAAAGTCTTTTGAAAGTTGTTTTTTTAATAATGCAGTTATAACTATAGGAAGTTGTATCCCATTTATAATTATTTATATACTGATGATTCGGTTTGTTTTTGTTTATTATAGGTGTAATGAAAATGACTAAAAATTTAAATTTTTATGTGATTGATTTTGAAACTGCGAACACATTTGCTAATAGTGCCTGTTCTGTCGGTGTTGTTAGATTTATAAATGGAAAAGAGACTGGCAGTGTTTATTCCTTAATACATCCAGCAAAAATGTATTTCATTCCTGAATGGACTGAACAGATACATCATATTTCTTATGACGATGTTCGTGACAAACCATATTTTCCTGAAGTCTGGGATAACATAATTATGCCTTTTGTAAATGAAAAGCCAGAATTACCATTTGTGGCTCATAGCGCAAGGTTTGATATGAATGTAATTAGAAAGTGTTGTGAATATTATGGAATGGAAAAGCCGGACATAAAGTATTTTGACTCATTACGAATTGCACAAAAGACTTGGACAGAATTTGAAACTCACAAATTAACTTATTTAGCTGAACAGTTTGGAATAATATACGATGCTCATAATGCTCTTGATGATTCTCTAACTTGTGGAAAAATTGTAACTCTTGCAGCTGAAAAACATAGAACAAATTCCGTATCTAAATTATTAAAAAAATGTAATTTACAAATTAGTAAACTGTAAGGTTTTAGAGTGAAAAGTTCAACACAAATAGAAATAGAGTTTTGGAAAAAGAAAATATTGAACGAGTATTATTATAACTAGAACTTGATGAGCCAGAAGATGTAGAATTAGATTTTAAGCTATCCTTTAATATTTCAAGAGCAAAAATCCAAAATTTTCCTAAAATTCTTAATTCCAATTTTTCCCCAAAAATTTTTCAAAAATATGTTGACAGTCGACATAT
>DMQP01000210.1:2355-7180 GCA_003455655.1 Treponema sp.
CGATATAAGAGAGGTGACTATGAAAACAGAACCTATGTCGGAAAGTTATTTCTACATTCTTCTCTGCCTGTCCAAGGGTGCAAATCACGGATACGGCATTATGCGGATGACGGAAGACTTGTCTGAGGGAACAGTAAAGATTGGGTCGGGTACTATGTACGGTGCTACGAGTAACATGATGAAAAAGGGTTGGATAACTGAAGTGGTATCTGACGAGCCGGGTTCAGAAAAAAAGCGCTTGTATAGCCTTACTGAATTGGGAAAAGAAGCTTTTAAGGCAGAAATTGAACGTCTTAAAAGAATGATTGCAACTGTAACTGAATAGGAGAAGATTATGAAAACAACAAAAAGAGTTTTTGGTATTTATGCTGCGTGGGAATATGCACGCGAAGTTGAAACTCTTAACAAACAGTCAGATAAGGGCTGGCAACTGACTAAGGGTGGGCTTTTTAGCAATAAGTTCAAGTTCAACAATTCCTTGAAGTATCGCTATCAGCTCGATTATAACACTAACATTGAAGACTTAGGACGTTATATCGAAACATTCCGCGAGCAGGGTTGGGAATATGTTAATTCAACTTGGAACGGCTGGCACTACTTTAGAAAGCTCTATGATCCGTCTTTGCCAGAAAGTGAATACGAAATTTACAATGATTCAGATTCTTTGAATGAAATGCAGGGGCGTTGGGGTAAGGCTGCACTTTGTATTTTGGGCATGCTTTGTGTTGCTGCTATTATGATGACGCTTTTGCTTTTGCGTTCGTTCAGATTGCCTAGTCTGCTTATTCTTATTGGACTTTTGTTTGAAATTATTGTCATAGGTCGTGGAACTTACTGCATGCGTAAAAGCCAAAAAGCTAACGGTAAAAAGCGAAACATAAATATAATGCCAGCTTTCTTGGGTATTCTTTTGGTAACAATGGGGCTTTCTATGGTTCTTATAAGTTTGCGTCCTTCTGGTAGCAGTATGACAAGTGATGTATACAATTCTATTCCTGCCGATAAAGCACATGCTGTTAAATGGATGAACTTTGATGTTGCCTATCCAGACAATTATACTTTTTCTTTCAAAGCAACATTGTCTGAACCATTAACAGTAAGCATTGTAAACGACATGTCAGGGCAAATTCAGTCAGAAGTTCGTCTTACGCCCAGTAGCGACGGAAGTGTTAAAGCCAAAAAGAAACTTGTTCTTTCGCGCGGAACTTACCACATCCTACTGTCAGATTTTGCGGGAGGTCAACTGGATTTGACTGTGTCTATAGACTAGGCATTTTTTTGCTTGTTAATCTGTGCAATATGCTGTATACTGGTGCTAGTATCTTTTCTATATTTTATGGAGGAATTATGAAAAAAATAATCATGACTGCCCTTGTAGCACTTGCTGCATTCGGCGTATTTGCACAGACTCCTAATTCATTTACACCCAAAGGAAATGTTTCATCGTATACAAAAACAACTTATACGGTAAACTCTCGCTTTGGTGAATACTTCCGTTCTGTTGCAACAAAGACAGTGTATGTGTTCGATGCAACTGGACTTGAAACTTCAGCATCTGAATATTCTGCAAAAGATGTACTGCTTGATCGTGTTGTTTACGAATATGACACAAGCCGCAACCTTTTGTCTTCAAGCTACTACGATGCAAACGGCGCACTTATTTACAAAACCGTAAACACTTACGATTCAACTGGACGCATTTCTGAAGAATCTGAATACGACGGAAAAAATAATCTGTCTGGAAAAACCATCTACAAGTACGAAAACAAAAAAGTAACTGAGTCTTACTACAACCGTGACGGTGCACTGCTTGCTCGTACTATCACACAACTTGATGACAACAATCGTGTTGCAGAAGTTGCAATGTATTTTGATGATGGAACTCTTGATGAACGCCAAGTATATTCTTACACAGATTCAGGTGCAATCTCTACCATCGAAACATTTGATGCACGCGATACCTCTACTGGTCGTACTGAATATCGCTACAATGACAATGGTTCCATTAGTGAAATTCGTTTGTTCAACCGTGCAAATGTTCTGTATGAACGCAGAATCTATCGCAACGATGCAAGCGGTAACCCCACACAAATTACTTACTACTCTGTAGCAGAAAAGTTTGGTGGTATTGCAAACGAAATGCTTTCTATCGAAACATTTACTTACAAAAAATAAGCGCTCGTCTTAGCAGAACAAGGCTGTCCAAGAAGTTTATAAACTTCAGCAAAGGGCAGCCTTTTTTTATTTGCCAAATCTAAATTCTTGTCTTATAATATAATAAGAAGCTCTTATTTTGAGAGGTGAATTATGGCTGTAACAAGTTATTCTTTAGGCGCCGCACAAGAAGTGACGGGCAGTAAACATATTCTTGAAGTTGATGGTCGCAGTTTTATGATTGACTGTGGTGCCTTCCAGGGTAAGCGTGCAGAGTCAGATCAAAAAAACAGAGACTTCGACTTTGCAGCAGATAAAATCGAAAGCGTTATCTTAACGCATGCACACTATGACCACTGTGGACTGTTACCGGTTCTTGCAAAAAACGGTTACGGTGGAAACATTTACGCAACACCTGCAACCCGAGACCTTGCAAACATTGTTATGATGGACAGTGCACGCATTCAAGCACGAGATGCAGAATTCTTGGGTAAACAGGCAAAGAAAAAAGGCGAAAAGTTTTTCTGGAAACCACTCTTTTCAGAAGCTGATGTAGTTAAAGCAGCAAATCAGATTGTGTCGCTTAGCTATAACCGCAGAATGTACATTGCACCCGATGTTCAACTTGAATTCTATGATGCAGGACACATTTTAGGAAGTGCTTTTGCCTATGTTACCATTACCGGCCAGCGAAAAAATCCCATTACGGGAAGAACCGAAAGTAGCGGTATGGGAAGTGGCAGAAGATTCTGGCACCGTTTGTTTGGAAAGCCTAACGCACAAGCAGAAACTAAAACCGAAAGTAAAAAGTCACATGCAGTTGGTGGCGGAGAAGCTGCTTTGCGGGGCGCACCCTCTGACGAAATTCGTATTCTTTACACAGGAGACTTAGGACGCATTGGTAAGCCCATTGTGCGAAACCCTTCAACAAACTTTCCTGCACCAGACTATATTTTTATGGAAAGTACCTACGGTAACCGCTTGCACGAAAATTCAGAAGTTGCCATGAACGACCTTATAAAAGTAATTAATCGTGCAGTAGAAAAAAAAGGCAAAGTTATTATTCCCACATTCGCAATTGAACGTGCGCAAGAAATGGTTTACTACTTGCACTTACTTGCCGACCAGAAAAAAATTCCACGCATACCAATTTACGTTGACAGTCCTATGGCAGTAAACGCAACTGGTATTTTCCAACTTCATCCAGAATGTTATGACGAAAAAACAACAGAACAGTTTTTGCGCCATCACAAAAATCCTTTTGGCTTTAACGAACTTACCTTTGTTACGAGCGTTGACGAATCAAAAGAGCTTAACAAAAAGAATGGCCCTATGATTGTGCTCAGTGCAGATGGAATGTGTGAAGCCGGACGAGTTTTGTATCATCTTGCAAATAGTGTAGGCGACCCACGCAACACAGTGCTTATTGTTGGTTACATGGCAGAAAACACTTTGGGTCGCAAACTTATGGACGGAGAAAAAGAAGTTAAAATCTTAGGTGACTGGTACAAAGTAAACTGTCGCATCGAAACCATAAATGCATTTTCGGCACACGCAGATTACGAAGAAAGTACTGACTGGCTTAAAACCATAGACACAAGTCGTCTTAAAAAAATCTTCTTAGTTCATGGTGAACACGAAGCGCAGCTTTTCTTCAAAGACTATCTCAAAGAAAATGGTTTCCCCAATGTAGAGATTGTCAAATATGGTGAAAGCTACGAATTAACTTGAGGCTTACAATGGAAGACCAAACACAAGAACTAATTGCGCTGGAAACAAAACTTGCCTACATGGAAGATTTTGTAAATCAACTGCAGGCGGTTACTGTCGAACACACAAAACAAATAGACGCTTTGCGCGAAGAAAATAAACTAATGGCTCAAAGACTTAAAGATATGTCAGATTTACTTGAAGGTGACATTCCCAACAGGAAGCCACCTCATTACTAAGTTCTATTCCCACGAAACAGAAAAAGAAAAAGATTCTTCGTCTTCTTTATTGCAACCAAAGGTAAGAAATTCTACAAGAGGAATACGGTAAACTTGTTCTTGAGCACTTTGACTGTAGCAGTAAAAAATACTGTGCGATTTTCTTTTTGTTCCTTGAGGCTGACTTAACGAAAGTGTTATGTAAGAATTTTTTAATTCACTTACTAAATCATTTCCATAAGCACTTGCAATCAGTTCTAAGTATTCTTTTGTAGAAAGAATTTCTCCTGTAAAAAGAGGAGCCATAAGTAAATCAATATAGGCTTTTGCAGTTTCGTCTAGTGCTTGGTATTCAGACTGAATGACTTGCGGAGAAAACGTAACTGTTATTGAATTATTTTTTTGTTCAACTAAAAGAGACTTTGTGCGTGCAGGCATAGTTGCTTTTGCAGTAATTGCTGTATCTGAACTTTTAGTCTGAACATTAGTATAACCACTTTGCGTAAGAGAAGCATTTAATTCTTCTGCACTAATTAACGAAGTTGCACCCCTTGCGCCCGACATTCCATAGAGAGCTTTTATAAGACCACCAACTGTCTGACCAATGTCTACATCTATGGCAATGTCTGTTGAACCGTCAGCTTTTGCGCTAATGCTTATGTCAGAACCACACCCAGTAAGTGCAAGAGACATAAGCATGAGAACTGTTATGTAAATTCGTTTTACTCTTTTCATATAGAGAG
>DMQP01000189.1 GCA_003455655.1 Treponema sp.
AGTGCACGAGAAGTTGAAATGCCAAAGAGAATACCTTTTTCTTGTATTTGTTTTATAATTTTTTTTGAATAAGCAGAAATTGTTTTGTCGTTTCTAAAAAGTGTTCCGTCTAAATCTGCTAGAACTAATGTTGTATTTTCCATAAGTCATTATAGATAAAAAGAACAGAGCATGCAATAACATTTATTTTTTTGTCTTTTTGTGATACACTTACTGCATGATTCAGATTTTTGGAACAAATAAAAGTTTTGATTGTAAGTCGGCTCAACGCTTTTTTAAAGAACGTCGTATTCCCTTTCAGTTTATTGATTTAAAAGAAAAAGAAATGTCTGCTGGAGAATTTGATTCTGTAGTGGCGGCGCTTTCAAAATTTTTTGGCAGTCGTGCTGATGCTGTTGAAGCCTTAATTGACAAGAAGTCAAAAGATTATGCAGCTATTGCGTATCTTGATGACAGCGAAAAAGAAGAAAAACTGTTTGAAAATCAGTCAAAACTTTTAAAACTTCCGCTCTGTCGTAACGGAAAAACTGAAGCTACGGTGGGTATGGAACAAAAAGTATGGGAGTCTTGGAAATAGATTTGCAAGTAATTATGCAAAGACAAATGTTGAATTTAATCTGAAAATTATATACACTGTAGCAACAGTAAATATCTGTTATAGAGAGATGTGCATCAATAGCTGAGGAGCAAAATATGACAGAAAGCGCTACATCTAATGTCAAAATAACGAAATGGCATTTCTTTCTTTACCTTAACATTTATCTTCTTCCTGTTTTGGTAAGTTGGGTTACTTTTGTTCAACTGCGTCTTTTTGACTTTCGCGATACCATTATTGGTTTTACTTCCCCTGTAGCAATTATAGGAATGTCACTCGTATATGGCTTTGTTCTTTTTTGGTGGTTTAGTCAAACAAAACAACTTAAAGCTTTTAACCCTAACGACCCACAGTCTGTTGTAAAAACAAACAAAGTTTACAAACGCTTCCAGACCATAACTTTGGGAACAGGTATTTTAAATGCATTTTTTTCTGCGCTCATAGTTCAAGGCTCTTTTGCAGAAAAACATGTTTTTGTTGATGTTGCACCACTGTATACTTCTTGTTTTGGAAATGTCTGTTTGATTGCTCAGGCATTTTACAGTCTTTGGGTTCAGAATATGGAACGTTCGCTGAGTGTTCTTCCATACAATAAAGAATTTAAGACAATGTCTCTTATAGTTCGTTCCATCTTTATAAGTACATTTGGTGCTATTGGTTTTATTTTAGTTACTATAACTCCTGTTCTTTCTACTGCACTTAAAGATATTCCTAACACTGTTTTAGTTTGGAAATATATTTTCCCCGAAGGAGTTTTTGGTGGAATTTTTATTGTCATCTGTGGTCTTCTGCAAATGAGATCAATAAATACAAAAATAAAAGATATTCAATTCTTTACGCAAAAAGTTGCAGAAAAAAATTACACAGGTGAAGCTCTTCCAGTTACAACACGAAATGAAATTGGTCTTTTAACAAACGACTTGAATGTATTTAAAGATGAAACCCATGCGCTTTTAACTGATATTGAAAAGTCTGTTGAAATATCTTTGGAAACTGCAAAGAATGTAAACTCAAGCATGGATGCAACTTCAAAATCTGTTGCTGAAATTAAAAAGAATATCAGTGTGGTAAAAGAACGAGCAGCGTATCAGTCTGAAAGCGTTACAAAAAGTGATGAAACAATTCAAAACATGATTGCAAAAATTAATGAGCTAAGTGAAAATGTAAAAGTTCAAGTGGATTGTGTTTCTAATTCATCAAGTGCTGTAGAAGAAATGGTTTCAAACATTCGCTCGGTAACACAAATTTTGGAAGGCAACTCTAAAACCGTAACATCGCTTGGTGCTGAATCTGAAACTGGTCGAAAGTGTATTAACGAATCTGCAACGCTTGCTGCAACAATTCTTGAAAAATCTGCTGGTTTGATGGAAGCATCTTCTGTTGTTCAGAGTATAGCAAGTCAGACAAACCTTCTTGCTATGAATGCGGCAATTGAAGCAGCTCATGCAGGTGAATCGGGAAAAGGTTTTGCTGTTGTTGCAGATGAAATTCGTAAACTTGCAGAACAGTCAAACACTCAGGGTAAAAACATTGGTTCTCAGTTAAGTGAACTACAGGGAATTATTGAACGCGTTTCTGACAACACTCAGGCAGTACAGAATCAGTTTGCCGTTATTTTTGACTTAACCAACAAAGTTCAAAAACAGGAAGCGGTTATTCGTAACGCTATGGACGAACAGAATGCGGGAAATGTTCAAGTGCTTGAGTCTATTAGCGAAATTAAATCTTCTGCAGATGCAGTTAGCGAAAACACAACGGTTCTTTTAAATGGCGGTAAACAGATTGGCGAAGAAATGAAGAATCTTGAAAATGTTACTCAAGAAATTACTGAGTCAATGAACAAAATCGCTGAAGATTCTGAAGAAATTACCAAGACTGTTGAACAGTGTAACCAGTTTAGTAACGAAAACAATGAGAACCTCGAAAAACTGAATACGAGTGTAAGTATGTTTAAGATATAATTTTCTTGCAGAACATCAAAAGGTGTGTTAATCTACTATTATGAAACTTAAGAATTTTTTTACAAAACTGCTGTGTGCAACGGCTCTTGCACTTAGTCTTACGGGTTGTCTTTCTATGTCAACTGATGGAAGTGTTGCTGGTGGAAACCGTGGCCAACTGTTACTTGTTTCCGAAGAAGAACTTAACAAAAGTGCCAGTATTTCTTATGCACAGGTTCTTGCCGAAGCAAAGGCTCAGGGTCGGTTAAATACAAATGCAGCAACTACTGCTCGTGTTAAACGCATTGCTGAACGTTTGATTGCACAAGTGGGTGCATTCCGCTCTGACGCAACAAAGTGGCAGTGGGAAGTTAATGTTATTACCGAAGACACCGTAAATGCTTGGTGTATGCCTGGTGGAAAAATTGTTGTCTACACAGGAATTATTCAAGCGCTAAACCTAACTGACGGCGAACTTGCTGCTGTTATGGGTCACGAAATTGCACATGCACTGCGCGAACACAGCCGTGAACAGGCAAGTCAAGAACTGTTGCGTCAACTGGGTGTTGCTGCTTTAGCAGATCTTACGGGTATGAGTGACAATGGTGCGGTACTGGTTGATGTAGTAACTCAGTGTACTATTTCTTTGCCTCACAGTCGTACACATGAAACAGAAGCTGATGTATACGGAACAGAACTGATGGCTCGTGCGGGTTATAATCCCTATGATGCAGTAAGCATTTGGAAAAAAATGTCTGCACTGAATGCTCGCGAAACGCCTGAAATTTTAAGTACACATCCGTCAAATCAAAGTCGTATTACTAATTTGACTCAAGTTGCAGAAAAAGTGTATCCCTTGTACGAAGCTGCAAAAAAGTAAATTACTTACTGTTCAGATAGTGCGCTTTCTATTGCGGTTGCCAAATGACTTGCGGTAAAAAGCGTACTGTCCTTTTCTAAATTAAATTTGATTTTTGCCGTAAGCGGATCTGTTTGTTCTATTGGACCAAGGCCTTTGGTAAGATAAGTGCTTACATTTGCAATATCAACGGTTGCCCTCACAATTTTTCCTAAGTCTCTGCGTAAAACAGCAAGTGCTTGTGCATCATCTTTGTCTGCTACGGCATAGACTGGTCTTCCATTTTGTATAGGAACAAACGAAAGTAAGGCTCTGTATTCATTTGCAAAATCTTCTGTTCGCTCTGATTGAATAACACTTGGCTGGGGTGCAATTTGAGTGTCGTAGAAAAAAGCAGCATGTCTTATGATTGCATTGTTTTTCCACTCTTGGTCAAACCACAATACAGTTGGCTCGGAAAATTCTGCTGCATAAACACTGTAGCCATCGTGTGCAAGTTTTACTAACATTGGTTGATAGTTGTCAATGCTAACATTTTTGTTGGGAATAAAAATAATGCTTCCCTTGTAGCCAGGTGTAAAATTTGAATTGAAAATAGAAATTTTTGCACTTGCTCGTTCTAAGGGGTTTGTTCTTTCGGTAAAGCCTTGAGAAAAAGAGCCACATGCAACAATATCTGTGCGTGTAACTTCAAACTTTTTAAGGCTTGCGTGTACGGGGCTAAAGGCTAACACTAAAACCGTAAGAGCAATGGTTAACAGCAAGTTTATAACAGATATGATGGTAAAGAGTCCGCTGTAGTGGTCAATAACTAATTTTGAAGCAAGACGCAGCATGGCTCTAATGTTCCATATTGTAACAAAAAGAGAAAGTGCACTTATTAACAGTTCAAAAGGAGTAAGTCCCCAGGCAACAATGTTCAGCAGAGAAAGCAAAAAAGCCACCAAAGGAACAGTAGAAACGACATCTCTTTTAACTTTTTTTAGAAAAAATATGCGGGAACTGGTAAGTGCTAAAAGTCCCAGCACTAACAACTCGCTTGCAGTCTGTTGTGTCATGGGAACATTGTACTGTAATTCATAGCTTTTGTGAATGCCAGTCAAGGTTGAATTCAGATTAGTTTTATGGTAAACTGCTCTTATGGCTTCTGAAAAAGTTCAGGTGGATGTTGAAAAAATCCGGATGTCTATAGAGTCTGGTATTCCGCTTACGATTTCTACTTACACACTTCCACATGAAATGGAACTGTACATTGAAGAAGTACTTCGTGTATTTCTTAATGAACTGAACCAGTCTCAAATGTTTGACTATTTGTCTTACTGTCTTAAAGAACTGATTAATAATGCCAAAAAAGCAAATACAAAACGCGTCTACTTTGAAGAAAAAGGGCTCGATATTCAAAATCCTTCAGACTACGAACGTGGAATGAAAAGTTTTAAAAACGACACCATTTCTGATATTAAGCATTACTTGAAAATTCAAAAAGATGAAGGTTTGTATATCAAACTTATTCTGCAAACACGAAACAATAAAATCAAAATTGAAATACGAAACCGCGCAGCTCTTACCTTATTTGAATACAAACGCATTCACGACAAATTAAGCCGCGCACAAATGTTCAATACTATTCAAGACGGTATGCATCAGATTCTTGATAGCAGTGAAGGTGCAGGTTTGGGTCTTGTTATGCTTCTTCTTATGCTTCGTAAAGAAGTTGGTCTTACCGAAGAAAATTTCCAAGTGTTGAGCGAAAACGGCGAAACCATTACTCGGTTGATTATACCTTTTAGCAAAGAATCGCAAGAAGGCATTTCTATACTGTCAGAACAATTTGTTAAACTTATAGACGGTTTGCCAGAGTTCCCCGAAAACATTGCTCAGATAAACCGCATGCTCAATGATTCTAACGCTAAGATGAGTGATATAGCGCTTAAAATTTCTGGAGATGTTTCTCTTACTGCGGAACTTTTGCGTTTGGTAAACAGTGCCTCGTTTTCTTTGTCAAAGCCTTGTGAAACAATTGGAGAGGCCGTTAAGTTTGCCGGTTTGCGTGGTATAAGTAATTTGCTTGTTTCTATTGGTTCAATGAAAAATCTTATGGTTGAATCTGACGCTGAAAAAAAGAGAGTGTGGGATCATTCATACCGAGTAGCATTCTGTACATACAATTTAGCGCGTAATTTCTGTAGCAAAGATAGACAGTGTGTAGATGACAGTTATGTGTGCGGACTCTTGCATGACATTGGTAAAGTTATTTTTGCAACAGCTCACCCCGAACTGTTAGAACGCATTTCAGAACTGTGTAACCGTTTGCATGTTTCTCCTGCTTTGTTTGAACGAATGGTAGCTGGAGTGAATCATGGTGAAATAGGTGCTTTGATTGCAGAAAAATGGAACTTCCCCGAAGTGATTATAAATGTCATACGCTATCACCACGAACCTTCAGAAGCTCCCAAAGAAATGCAACGAATAACAAAACTGGTTTATATTGCAGATCTTTTAGTTCACTATCAAGATGGTGTTGTTTCCTACGATCAGTTTGAAACTTCTATTCTTGAAGAATTTGGCATTAAGAGCGAAGATCAACTTCACACTATTGCTGAACGTTTGATGCCGAAAGATTTGTAGGCTTTATTCCTTTTGCACGAAGACAGTCTGTCCACGCTTGAACTAAAATACCAAAAGCAACGCCCACATTTAGAGATGCTTTTAAGCCTGTCATGGGAATGCTTACTACTTTTGTTCCTGCAAGTTTTAATGCTTCGGGGCTTACCCCCAACTCTTCAGAACCTATAATAACGGTTCCTTCTTCTGGAAAATCAAATTCATTGAGTGGTGTTCCCCCCGTTTCCAATACAAAAACAGAAGAACTGTGTGCCACTTCTTCGAGAGAGCAACGGCTGTAACCAAGCGTGTTAATGCAACCCATGCTACTTCGTTGTGCTTTCGTTTGTTCAGGAGGAGTGCAAGCTGGAGAAATAAAAACTTTTTCCAAACCCATAGCTTCTGCTGTTCTAAAAATAGAACCTAAATTAAAGGGAGAGCGTATGTCTTCGGCGTAGACAGCAGTTCCGGGAAAAAAACTGCGAGAGTCTGCGGTTCCAGGAGTAGAACTGTGTGGGGCAATGACTAAATCCCATTCAGCAGGAAAAGTGCCCAGTATGTCTAAGAGTGCATTTCGTGCGTAATTACAAACTCTTCGTTCATCAAAGTTTTGTGCTTGTAAAAGTTCTTTTAACTGTTGTGCACTTTCTTGCGGAAGTTTTTCGTCTAAAAGCACTAACTGTGCAACTTTTTTTGTGTAATCTGCGCGTGACACTGATGGAAAGTTGTACGACAGTCCTGGTTCTGCAATTCCTGCAATATCTCGTTCAAGTTCTCCAAAAGTAAGGGCTAACTTGCGACGCTTTTGACCAGGAGACAGTTCTTTGAGTTTATCGGGTGCAATCATCAGTATGCCGATTTAATAAGGTTGAACAGATCATCGGTGTTCATGCTGCGAGGAAGATTATTGATAAGGTCAAGTTCACCTGCATCTTCTGCGGCAAGGGCAAGCTGGTCTATGCTTACTCCCAAATCTTTAAGACGAGCGGGTAAGTTTGCGCTGGCAATGTGCTGACGAATGTATTCGGTTAAAGCGGTAACTGCCTGTTCTGTTGGGGTGTCTGCTTGTGCGATGCGTAAGAATTGTGCTGCTTTTGCAAGACGGTCTGCCTTAAAGGTTGCGGCGTCTTCGATAATGTAGGGCAACAAAATTGAAGTAACCAGTGAGCGTGAAATAGAATACCGTGCGTTAATACACAAAGAAAGAAGACTTGCAGCTCCCAAAGAACTTGATGCAGCTCCCAAAGATGCCATACAGCCTCCCTGACTGAGCATAACTTCTTTTGGAGTCGTAATGGTTAGCGATTCTGTTCCGTCGAGTGCGTAACTAAGCAACTCAAATGATTTTTCGGTTACCATGTCGCTAAAGAAGGTTGCCTTTTGACTTAAGTATGCTTCTATGGCAAAACAGAGTGTTTCTATTGAAGTAGATGCAGTTTGATTGTCGGTTAGCGTAACACACAGATTGGGGTCTATAAGTGCAAGACGACACACACTCTGCTGGGATGCAAGTAACTTTATGCGTGACGAACGTGAGTCTATAACGGGGGTTTGGTTGGTGAACATAAAAGCATCACGAATTGTGGTGGGAACACAAATGAGCGGAATGGGCGCTGCTGTGGGAACGGCTCCGTCTACATAATCGTATATTTCATGTGATTCGTTTATAAGAGAAGCGACTGCACGACCTGCATTAAGTGCCTTTGAACCGCCAACTGCTATAACTCCGTGAACATGAGCTTCTTTTGCAAGTTTTATGGCTTCAGCAATGGCTTCTGTGGTAGCACCGCTGGGAATGGAGTCGTAGATAAAATATTCAACTTTTCGGTCATCAAGTGATGCAATGACTTTGTCGGAAGTACCCACTTCTTTAAGAATGGGATCCATAATGATAATGTATTTGCTACCGTAATCGCGGGCAAACTGACCTAAACGGCTGGTTGTATAGGAACCAAGAACAATGTTGGGTGAAATTCGAAAAATAAAATCTGCCATATAATCCTCAGAAAAATTCAAAAAAAAAGGCGGAACTCTATGTCCCGCCCTTTGCCATTCGTTAACGAATTAGAATCCGTACGCCGCAAGAATACGGTCCGCTGTTGCCTCAATGGTTGCGCTACTGAGGTAATTGGGATCCTTGATTTTCTGCTTAATCTGCTCGACTAAGTCTGTACGAACGTCGGGGGTCTCTTCTGCTACCTGTTTGAGATAGTAAGCATCAGACAGCTTTTTTGCTTCGTCGGACACGCTGATAGAGTCATTGCCTGCCTTGATGCTAGCCGTCGCATTGGTGCGTTTCGTGTTTTGCACGTTGTTAAGAGGATTTACCCCTGAAATCTTGTCTATCATCATAACCTGCCTCTCTTTAATTATCGGAATCTTCCGACGAAAGTTTAGCGTTTTTATTGCCGGAAATAAAAACAGCAAATTCACCCAGAATTTTACTTCTGGAAGCGTAATCGTCAAGAACCTCTTGTGCGGTTCCTTCGGTTATTTCTTCGTGAAGTTTGGTCAGTTCTCTGCCCACAACAACACGCCGGTTACTATCAATATCGGCTATATCTGCAAGAAGTTTAGTAATTCTGAACGGACTTTCGTACAAAATTACTGCCGCATCTGTAGCCATTAGCTCTGCAAGCCTGCGTCTTCGTCTGCCTGGTTTTGGCGACAAAAATCCCTCGAAAATAAGGGTTTTTCCACCTGCTCCCGCAACACTCGCAAGCGTTGTACAAGCACTGGGACCCGGAATAGGAACAACTTTGTGCCCTGCAGCGCGTACTAAACCCGCAAGAACGGCACCTGGGTCGCTAATTCCTGGTTCTCCTGCATCACTGGCATACGCAACTGTCTTACCCTCGTCAAGTAACTGGATAAGTTTTTGAGCCGCAAGAGCTTCATTTTGTGCCCTACAGCTAATCATGGGCTTGCGTATTTCAAAGTGAGTCAAAAGTTCCATAGTGTGGCGCGTATCTTCGGCAGCAACAACATCAACCGTTTTGAATGTTTCCAAAGCTCTGAATGTAATGTCGCCAAGGTTTCCGATAGGCGTACCCACAATGTACAATTCTGACACAGTACCTTAATTATAGGACAGTGTGTAAAAAAAAGCAAGCGATTGCGCTAACATCAGGCTTTAAAAATTCCGATAAAAAATAAGAATAGGAATTCAGGTAAGGTTAAATCATGAAGAACGAAAGAACCCCCATACGAGTGACTGGAATCACACTGTATATTGCAGCAGCTCTTTTTTGCATTTGTTTGCTTTTAGGATTTTTTGACAATGCTCTGGGTCAACCCGGGAATTCACCTTTAAGCCGTTTTGGAAGCATGCTTTCAAATGCATACGGTTTGTGCAGTCTACTTATTCCGCTCTATTTGCTTGTAGCAGGAACATTCTGCTTTAGTGACCGTTGGACATATCAGAAGGCAGTGGGTCTTTTGGTAAGTGTTCTTCCTTTTTTTACACTTGTCTTTGCAGAAAAATGGTCTCGTCAAATTGCTTTGTATGATTACAGCCCTATTGCTTTGGTAAAAATAATTTCTTTGCTCGTAATAGCACTTCTTGTTGTTCTTGCAGAGTATTTGTTGGCTTTAGTTATTGCCGGAAAAATTCATGAGGGAACTCCAAAAGAAAAGAAAGTTAAAGCAAAGAAAGTTGTTATTGAAGAAAAACATTCTGTTGAAGAAAAAACTGAAGCTGAAGAAGATGAGCTTGATCGAAAAATAAATGAATCTGTTGATAAGCAAATAAAAGAAGCAACCTCTTCTGCTTGGACTTTAAAAGAATTACTAAACGAAAATAATCGCATACTTGATGC
>DMQP01000168.1 GCA_003455655.1 Treponema sp.
CAAGAACTGCATCTGCTGCGGCAAGTCCGTTAAGAGTAAGGATTCCCAAAGAAGGAGGACAGTCAATTAAAATGTAGTCATACTTTTCGCGCAAGGGGTCTATTGCTTTTTTGAGGAAGTACTCACGGTTTTCCTGATCAACCAATTCAACTGCTGCACCAGACAAATCTATAGAAGCGGTAATGACATCAAGATTTTTTACCGTTGCGTGTTTGATTGCTTGTTCTGCACTTGCGGTTTCAGATAAGAGTTCGTAAATGGTAGGTTTATCCTTGCTTACTCCCACACCACTGGACATATTGCCCTGACTGTCAAAGTCAATAAGGAGAACTTTTTTTCCGGCAAGCGCAATGTATGCTCCGATATTGATTGCGGATGTTGTCTTTCCAACACCACCTTTTTGGTTTACAAAAACAAATACCTTTCCCATAACGCGCTCCAGTATATCATTTTGTTAAACATAATGCTATAGTGTTTGTATGATTCTTTCTGCTACTTTTTCAAAGCCAACTCATGACCAAATTGACGCTTTTGGAACAGTTCTGTCTGATTGTCAGAAAATTCGTCTAAACTACAATGCCCAAAGTAAAGGCTATGACGCTCAGTGCTATACACAAACACAGTGCTTTACTCTTCACATAAGCAGTGAACAGGCAGAAGCCTTTTTAAAAACAGCTAGCACTTATTTTAAAAATATAGATTCTCGTACTGAATCAGAACAGATTGTAACGCTTACTAACCGACACGGAAAATCGAGAACCATACATCATGCACTTAAAGCAGAAGTAAAACCCTTGCATCAGGCGATACAAGAACACAACAGAAAAAAACACTATCTGCTTGAAAGTGACCAAGCCTTACCTTTTTTGGTTAAACTGGGGGTTCAGACAAAAGAAGGAAAAATAATTGCCTCACAAAACGACAAGTTTAAACAGATAAACCGCTTTTTGGAATGTCTTGATGACATGCTTCCTTCGCTACAAATAGAAAACCGACCCTTACGCATTGCAGATTTTGGTTGCGGAAAAAGTTATTTGACTTTTGCTGTCTACTGGTACTTGCATGTTAAAAAAGAAATTGATGTTGATATTATAGGTTTGGATTTAAAAAAAGATGTTATTGAACATTGCAATAGGTTTGCAAAAGAATGTGGCTACGAACACTTACATTTTTTTGTAGGCAACATAGAAGGTTTTGCTTACCCCCAAGCTCCCGATTTAATTATTACCTTACACGCTTGCGACACTGCTACCGACTTTGCTTTACAACATGCGGTAAGTGCACAAACAAAAGCAATTCTGAGTGTACCCTGCTGTCAACATGAAATAAACATACAGTTAGAAAAAAAAGCAAAATGTTTTAAAGAAGAAAGTCCCTTTGCTTCTCTTTTGCAGTACGGAATTATTCGCGAACGATTAAGTGCCCTTGCAACCGATGCTCTGCGTGCTGAATACCTTACGCAAAACGGCTATAGTGTTCAACTTTTGGAATTTATTGATGAACAACTTACGCCAAAAAATCTTATGATTCGAGCGGTAAAAAAACAACTTACTAATCAAAAAGCACAGGATGATTTTAAGAAGATAAAAGAGCAGTCTCAAAAAAGACAGACTGCATTGCTTTCTGCTTTAGGAGTAAGTCAGACTCTGTTTACTTAATTTACAGAACAAACTTTTCTACGAAGTCTGCAACACCGCTTTGGTCATTTGTACATTCGGTAATAAAGTCTGCACAGTCTTTAATTGCATCAAGAGCATTTTGCATGGCAACTCCGTAACCACACTGAACAATCATACTTTCGTCGTTCATACTGTCGCCAAATCCCATTGTCTTTTCTACAGGAATACCTAAGTACTTAGAAAGCCAAGTAACCGCTTCTCCTTTTCCACAAGAAGCAGGAAGTATTTCAAGAAAATAGGGCTTGCTTATAAAAATGTTTGCCTTTGAACCCAAGCCTTCTTTAAGTTGCTTTTGTAAAACTTGCAGCTTTTCTGGTTGGCCAGGAATAAGCATTTTTTGAAAACCCTTTGACAAAAATGAATGATAGTTTTCTACAACTTGACCTTTAAGATGACACAACTTTACATCAAGTTCTGTCCATTCATTCATCTCGGGCATGTAGATTGTTGTTGCATCGTACACTTCAGTTTTAAAGCCTGCCTTTTCTGCAAGGTCATCTGCCTCAAGCAAAACTTCAGGGTCAACCATACACTCGTGAATACGAAGACGCTTGTGCATGTCAAAGACGCTTGCTCCGTTTACGGCAATAACAAAGCGTCCTGCTTCTATGCCAGCAACATCAAGTCTGCGAACAAAAGGAAGAATTGCATCTTCTGCGCGACCAGAACACAAGACTATGTAAATGCCCAAAGCTGCAGCTCTTTGCAAAACACGAACGGTTTTATCGTCAATTTGAGCCTGAGCATTTAAAAGCGTATCGTCTAAATCCAGTGCAATAAGTTTTACATCAAGTTTTTGCTGAGGAAGTTTTTGCATTTTTGCTTCTTACCTTGTAAGCTTACGGTACATTGTCTTTTTAGGACGGTCTGCATCATCACCAAGCATTTTCTTACGCCATTCATAATAGTCTGTCCAAGAACCTTCAAACCATTTGACTTCACTGTTATTTTCAAATGCAAGAATGTGAGTACAAATACGATCAAGGAAGTAACGGTCATGGCTAATAACTAAGACAACACCGGCAAAATCATTAATGGCTTCTTCAAGACTTCGTGTTGTGGTAATGTCTAAGTCATTTGTTGGTTCGTCAAGCAAAAGAACATTTCCTGCTTCCTTAAACATCATGCCCATGTTAAGACGATTTTTTTCTCCACCTGAAAGCACACTAATTTTTTTGTTCTGTTCAGCAGAAGAAAAATTAAACCATGAGCAGTAAGCATGTGCATTTATTTCGCGGATTGCTCCGTTTAGGGGACGACCCTTTTCATCAACAGCACCAAGCTTAATCATGTCTGCTCCGCCAGAAAGCATTTCGTAAATTGTTTTATTAGGATCTAACTTTGAACGCATCTGGTCAACATACACAAGCTTTACTGTTTCGCCAATTTTGATTGAACCTGAGTCGGGCTTTACTTGACCTTCTGTTCCGTCGGGCATTTGAACATTTTGCCCCGCAGCACTTGCAATCATTTTAAAGAGTGTTGTTTTACCTGCACCGTTAGGACCAACAATTCCCACAACTGCACCAGCAGGAATATGAAAGTCGAGATTTTCGAAGAGAACTCTGTCGTCAAAACTTTTCGTAAGTCCTTCTGCATCAATAACAACATTGCCTAAGCGAGGTCCAGCAGGAATTGAAATTTGACTGTCTTTGAGTGTTACGCGCTTAGACTCTTCGGCAAGCAACTGTTCGTATTTAGTAATGTGCTCTTTGTGTTTAGCCTGACGTCCTTTTGCTCCTGCATGAATCCATTCCAATTCTTCTTGCATTTGCTTTTGTCTAACTGAAGCTTGTTTTTCTTCGAGAGCAAGACGCTTTTGTTTTGCTTCAAGCCACTGGCTGTAGTTGCCTTTAAAGGGATAGCCTTCTCCGCGATCCATTTCCAAAATCCATCCGGCAACATTGTCGAGGAAGTAGCGGTCGTGTGTAATGGCAATAATAGTTCCTTCATAATTCTGAAGGTGTCGTTCAAGCCAAGCAACCGTTTCTGCATCGAGGTGGTTAGTAGGTTCGTCAAGAAGCAGAATGTCGGGTTTTTGTAAAAGCAGACGGCACAGAGCAACACGACGGCGTTCACCTCCAGAAAGCACATCAACTATCTGATCAGAAGGAGGACAGCGCAAAGCATCCATTGCAAGCTCAAGGTTTGCATCAAGATTCCATGCGTCAACAGCATCGAGCTTTTCTTGAAGTTCAGCCTGACGAGCACACAATTTATCAAAGTCTGCATCGGGGTCTCCGAATGCTTCGTTAACTTTATCGAATTCTGCAAGCAAGTCGGTAATGGGTTTAACCCCTTCCATAACAATTTCTTTAACTGTTTTGCCTGCTTCAAGTTGCGGTTCCTGTTCAAGATAACCCATGCTGTAACCTTCAGACAAATGGGTTTCTCCTGTGTAGTCTGTGTCTATACCTGCAAAAATTTTAAACAAAGAAGACTTACCGGCACCGTTTTCGCCAATAACGCCAATTTTTGCACCATAGTAGTAAGAAATGCTTATGTCCTTAAGAACAACTTTTGTGCCATACGCGCGAGAAACGCGATCCATTGTGTAAATGATT
>DMQP01000176.1 GCA_003455655.1 Treponema sp.
GTTTCAAGCATATCTTGAAGAGATGCGTATGGCGGTGTAAACGAAGTTTCTTTTTCTGAAAGTAAAGAGGTTAGTTTGTCGGTACCTGTTCCTGCAAGTAACATAACATCAAGGCCCGCATTTTTTTTCTGCTGATTACATAGATAATCTGCGAGAGGGTTAAAGTCCAGCTGCTTGTCGGTGCCACCTGTAAGTAAGATAACAGAAGGTAGTTGTGCAAACGAAGAAGCTGCCGCAACAGCCGCCTCTGGAACAGTAGCTGCACTGTCGTTGTAAAAACGAATTTGTGCTCCCGAAGAATTTGTCCACTCATGAAAAAATTCAAGACGGTGTTCAATACCGCCCCATGATTCAAGAATACGTTTGGTGTCAGAAGCTGTAATGCCCAAAAGACGCATAACAAGACCTGCGTTTAACACATTGATTCTGTTGTGAGTTCCAGGAACAGCAAGTTCATCCATAACACATTCGGTTGTTCCACGCAAACAAACATATCCGTGACGGCCACTTGCATCTGTGTCTTGGAAAGAACCCTCTGTTTCTTTTGTAAAGGGTTTTCTGCTGTAGCGTAAAACAGTAGCTTTGGTTTCTGTTGCAAAATCATCGCCCCAACACATGCAGTTTTCTTTTGGTTGGTCACATTCAGTAAGGTATCCGTCTGCATCTGCATCAAGAATCGTATAATCAGTTTTTGTTTGGTCTGCATAAATAAGACGCTTGTCTGCAATGTATGCTTTCATAGAACCGTAAAAGTTCTGATGATCGGGAACTGTTTTAGTAATGATTGCAATTTTTGGTTTAAGAGCTTTTCTTCCGCGAAGATCTCGTAGCTGCCAGCTGGAAAGTTCAAGTACAACTGGAGTTATTTCGTTTGTCTGTTCTAAGAACGTAAGAGGACTTACTGTTATGTTCCCTCCTAAAAAAGAAGTAAAGCCTGCTTTCTGTAAACCGTAGTGAATGGCGCTTACGGTACTTGATTTTCCTTTGCTGCCTGTTACTGCAATAATCGGTGCTTTTGTAAAGTGTAAAAAAATGCTTATGTCTGTTTCTATTGCTTTTGCCACAGCAAGATATTTGTTGCCTTCGTATTTTACTCCCGGATTTTTTATGACACAGTCTGCGCTTTCAAAATCTTCAATGCGGTGTTGTCCCAGTATGTAGGTAAGTCGCGATTTATCTATGGAACAATCAGCATTTAATTTGTTGAGTGTAGGAGAAAGTTGTTCTGCAGTTTTCATGTCTGTAACAGTAACAAATGCTCCGTGCTTTAGAAAAAATCGTACGCATGCTTCACCGCCACCGTTTAACCCTAAGCCCATGATAGTAATTTTTTTTCCTGCAATATCATCAAGTGAATTAAAAACACATCCTTCGGGGTAAACATGAGGACTTGTCATTGAGTCTGCCATACTTCCTTCCTTTACACTCTGCTGGTGCGTAAAATTGATTTTGCTTCAAACTGTGCACATGCTTCTGCAAATAGTTTATCTAAGAGTGCGGTAAAAGACAAACCATCAGAGTCGCACATTTTGGGGAACATACTAATTGCGGTAAAACCAGGAATAGTGTTTATTTCGTTTAAGTATAAAGTTCCGTCTTTGCGGTCTACGAAAAAATCTACACGAGAAAGACCTGATGCATTTACTGCAGCGTATGCTTTTTGAGCTATGCTTCGAATGTTGGCAAGTTCTTTTTCCGAAAGTAAAGCAGGAATTTTTAATTCTGCTCCATCAGGGTCATTGTATTTTGCATCGTAGTCATAGAATGTGTGTTTGGGAACAATTTCTCCAGGTCCGTAAGAAGTAAGCATTGTTTCTGGTTTTGAAGCGTCTGCGGTAATAGAGTTACCTGTTACAGAACATTCAACTTCGCGCGCATCAATTGCTTTTTCTATAAGAACTTTGTTGTCCCACTGGAATGCTTCCATAAGTGCAAAAGAAAGTTCTCGTTCGTTATTTGCTTTTGAAGCTCCGTCGCTTGAACCTGCAGAACAAGGTTTTACAAAGAGTGGAAACTTAAGTGTTTCAATAGCAAGTTTAACTTTTTGATCGTAAGCCTTACTGTCATTTATGTCTGCTCGCGTAAGACAAATACCTGGAACTACAGGAAGTCCTGCGTGCTGCCATAAAATTTTTGTTTCTTCTTTGTCCATTGTTGCAGCAGAAGAAAAAACACCACAGCCAACGTAAGCAACATTTGCCATTTCAAGCAAACCTTGTACGGTTCCGTCTTCGCCATAGGTTCCATGCAAAACAGGAAAAACAACATCTGCCGGAATTACGCCTTCATCTGTTTTGAATGTTGCATCTTTTCCTCCGCCAGGAACAACCGATACACGTTTTTTGTTATCTGCATGAACAGCAAGAGTTGCAGTGCTGTCGTTTTTTATGCGCTGTAATTCTGCATCATCTTCTGCAAACCAAGCACCGTCTTTTGAAATTGAAATTAAACGAACTGAATGTTTGTCGCTTACATTTCGTGCAACCGCTGAAGCACTTACCAAAGAAATTTCATGTTCTCCTGAGCGGCCGCCGTATAAAATAACTACATTCATTTTTTTACTCCACTAAAAATTTATTTTGTGTATCCCATTTCTGAGAGTGCTTTTTGGGCTTCTGCAATTTCATCGTATGGATGAGCACCATCTTTGTAGATGATTGAATTTTCATGCGATTTTCCCAAAAGCAGTACAATGTCATTTTCTTTTGCAAGGCTAAAGGCCTTTCGAATTGCCAAAGGTCTGTCTGCAATTAACAGAAGATTTTCTTCATTCGTTTTTTCTTTGCGAACACCAACAGCAATATCTTCCAAAATTTTTGTACTGTCTTCTTGGCGCGGGTCTTCATCTGTAAGAATTATGGTGTCGCAGTAACGGGCAGCAATTTGTCCTTGCAAGGGACGTTTGGTAACATCGCGTTCTCCTGCAGAACCGAATACACAAATAATGTGCCCTGAACATCTTTTTCTGATGGGAGGAAAAATAGTTTGGAACGATGAAGGTGTGTGTGCGTAGTCAACAATTACTTCAAAAGGTTGACCCTTGTTTATTACCGTCATGCGTCCTGTAACACTTACTAAAGATTCAACTTTTTGAACAAGCGTCTGAAGTTCAATGCCTGTTG
>DMQP01000192.1 GCA_003455655.1 Treponema sp.
TAAGAATAACATCTGGTACATTGCTAAACAGAGACCACAGAAATTTTACACCGTTTGTTTCAAATGTAAGTTCAACATCTGACTTTTTTAGTTTATCAGTAAAGAGTTTCTGTATTGTTGATGAGGGTTCAAGAATAAGAATTTTTTTAGCCATGTAAAAGTTCCTTGACTGTATGTACTAAGTCTGTTCGAGTAAAATCTGATTTGCTTACGAAAGCATCTGCTTTTTCTATTGGATGTGTTGCCATAACAACAACAGGAATTTGCGCGTAGTTTTCCATACGGCGTAAGTTGTCTAACAAAATTTGTCCGTTCATGCGAGGCATTTTGTCGTCTGTAACAATTAGGTCATACTGTTTTTCTCGTGCCATCTCAAGTGCTCTAATTCCATCACATGCTTGGTCGATAAAGGCATTGTCTTCGCTCAAAATGTTAGATTCAATTTGGCGTGTAATTTCTGAATCATCAACAATAAGAATACGGAACATTTTTCTTCGAGTATTTGCTTCGAATTTCTTAATGTCATATCCACGCAAAGAACGGAAGCGCTTGAGAATTTCTGGAACATACAGAATGGGAATCATGTCATACTTTTCATCAAAAGCAATTCCTTGCAAAATAGGGAAGTCTGCAAAAGCTGATGGCAGAGGATTGTTGGTAAGTGTTAAGAATTTTTGTACATGGTCTACAATAATTCCTATTTCTTGACCGCTGTACTCTGTAATCAGAATGGTATCTATAACCTGATCGTGAGATTCCTGCTGTCCTGGTAAAAGCGATGACAGTGAGTAAATGGGAATAAGTCTAACTCGCTCTTCTGGATTGTCAATGTCTTCATCAAGTTCTATTTTAAGATAGCGTTGGTTTTGCTGAACAACATATTCCATGGGACTTTCGTATGTAATTTCTGTGACATGTTCCGTAGAAATAAAATACTTTTGTCTGTTTGCAAAAACAAAGAATCCGTTAATAGTTTGATTTTTCTGAATACCATCGCCCTGATTTTCAATAAACGAAGTAACTCCATCGTGTGCAAGCAAAAGAGACGACTGTAAAATTTGTAAGTCTGAAGCAAGTGTCTTTTGAATGTCAGATAATTTGTTGCTGTTGTTGTCCAGTTTGATTGTTTTAAGAGAATCTATGAGACTGCCCATTTTGTATGTACGAGCAATCATTTCTTCATGTTCCTTAAGAACTTGAGTTACATCTTTTGAATGAACTTGAATAAGAACATCTTTTTCTTCTGTCAGTTTAACACGATCACGAACTGTATTCTTTTTGGTAAAGACATCGACATCAAAAATTTCTCCAACAGTTGCTTTGTCGCAGTACAGCTGATACAACTGAATGTCTTCGTCAGCATCTGTGCCTTCTTGTTCAATTGCAGCACAAAGCACTGTCAGTTTGCCTTGAACTAAAAGAATAAGTTTTTGCAAATGATCTGTAAAAACAATTTTTTTGTCTACAAGCGCAAGATACACATTTTCAAGAGAAGCCAAAAGATGGTTAACTTGGTAATACTGCAAAATTGCGGCATTATCTTTTACCATTGTAATATGAGGCAACAAAAGTTCTGAGCGTTTAAGAGACTTTTGCAGTTCTTCTGCGAGTGCACGCGTTTCGGTGAGGAATTGTTTTGTTACTTCGCTTATAATTCTTTGTGCCATCAGCTTTCCCACGGTTGCAGTAGAATCTCTTCTATCAAATCTGTATTGAAGATGGGAATCTGCTTTCCTTTGTACATAATCATCCCTTTTTCTTTGGAGATGTCCTCTTCTTCTGCTTCGTGAAACAGTTCAATGTTTGAAACATGCATCGCAAAGCGGTCGTCGTCACGGTTGAACACAAGATATGTGTGTCCTTCAATTTCCGGATTGTCGTTCTCGTGAAAAATCAGAATTGGATTAATTGCAGTGTAGGCAACCCCATCAACATTTATAACTCCTTCTATGTACTGGGGAACAAAAGGTAAAAAGTGTGCTTTCGAACTGTGCATGATTTTTTTTAAATGCACTGTTTCTATAGCGTACCGTTTTGAGTGTATAGAAAAAAGTAAGAATGTGGTTGCCTCGTTATACATTCTGTGCCTGCCTTATTCCGTTTTTTCTGATTCTTCAGAACTTACTTTCTTTCCCTTCTTTTTTCGTTCATCTACTGCATTCTGTTCACTGTTAACTTGATCGTTAAGGTTTTCAGACAAAGAGCGAATGTGTTCTGCAGAAGAAGAAATGTTATCTGTTGCAACAGCGAAGTTTTCTACGCCAGCAGAAATTTGCTTGATTGCAATAAGAATTTGTTCTGAAGCGATTGCCTGTTGCTGAATAATTTCGGTAATGTCATCGGCAGAAGAAGCTGTAATTTCTGCAGAAGAACGGATGCTTTCGAATTTTTCACCCATCTCTTTTGCGTTCTGGTAACCAGTGTTGATTTTTTCGGTACCGCTTTCACTTGCCAGAATAAGGCTGTCAGAAGAGCGCTGAATCTCGGTAATTTTTTCCTTAATTTCGCGGATACCATCAATGATGTTATCTGACAGACGACGAATTTCGTTAGCAACAATACGGAAACTCTTTCCTGCTTCACCTGCTGTAGAAGCTTCAAGCTCTGCGTTGAAAGCAATAATTTTGGTCTGGTCGGCAACAGTGTTAATAAGTGTAACAATGTCCCAAATGTTTTCGATTTTTTCATCAAGAGTTTTCATGCCCTCAATGGTTCGCTGGTTAGCATCGAAAATAGCATGCAAAGATTCAATGTTCTTTTCGATTGAAGCAACACCGTCGGCAACATCGGCAGAAGTTTTTGTTGCAACTTTTGAAACGCCTTTTATCTTTGAAGAAATGTTTTCTGACAGTTGCGTTGAGTCTTCCATGGTTGCAACAATTTCTTTTGCAGCGGCGGCTTGGTCTTGTGAAGTTGCAGCGGTTTCTTTTGCGGCAACAACAAGATTCTGTGTTTCTGAAAACAGTGACTGTCCTAATTCGCGTTCTTCTTTACGCATGTTAAGAATTTGTCGCAAGTTAAATGCAGAAGCAAAGAAGCTGAGGACTCCCAAAATAATTTCAAAGATAATAACAGTGTTTATAAACTGACCTGTGTAATCGCGAAGGTTTCCTTCAATAACAACAAACCAAGGACTTGTTCCCAATTGAGAAACAGCACTGTACGATTTTCCAATAGTGTAACTTGCCTGGTCACCAGAAAGATAATTTTCTGCAGTAAAAGTTTTAGGAAGACTTGTTTCGTTAAAATAGTTTCCTTTCATGACTTTAGAAGGATCTGGGTTAGTCATGTAGGTTCCGTCTTTTGTAACAACATAAGCTCTGCAAGAAGCAGTAAGTTGAATTTCATTGACAAGTTTAGTAAGTTCAGCAAGGTTAATGTCTACAGCAACAACGCCAACTATATTTCCGTTAGGACCGCGTGCTGCTTTTGACATGGTAATGGTAAGGTCACCAGTTGAGTCATCAATATAGGGTTCTTCAAAAATAATTCTATTTGGAGCAGCAACTGCATCCTTAAACCAGGGGCGCTGAGTTGCATCCCATCCTTGCGGAGGAGTCCATCCGGAACTGTCAATAAAAAAACCGCCTTGACTTATGGGAGTTGTAGATGCGTAGTAAATTGCGCGTGCAGAAGTAAGTGGGCGAGCAAGAGTTGAAGTAAGAACAGTAAGCACATCGTCTTCTGTTGTAAGGTTTGTAAAGTTAGCAAAGTTTTCGATGTTCACCATAGCAGGGGTGAACTGCTCCATAACTTTAGAAACAAGTTTTTCGGAAGAATAAGCGGTTTCTGAACGGACATAGTAGCGAATGATTTGTCCTGAAACCATTGCAAATACTGTACATGCAATTAGTACAATGCTAATGAGCGGGGCAAAACTTCCCCAAAACATTTTAGAAAGCTTCTGCTTGGAACTAAGTTTTTTATTCTTAGCCTTCTTGTCTTTTGCCATATAAGTAGCTCCTTGTTGTTAAATACTAGCTACAAGGAGGATACCTAACAAACTTAGGCATCCTCTTATACGGCAACTCCTCCTATAAAGGAACGGCTGTTACTGCAATGCGACTTTGAGAGCATCAACCTGCACTTGAGTTAAACCGACCGTTTGCAGCAAGTATTTTTCTACGACCTTCTGTACATTTTTATCGGTAACTTTAGCGCCGTTGTTTAGCGTTTCAAACAGGGCAGTGATAGTTTTTAGAATTTCTGTGTATTGTGTAGAGTCAGGCTTAATTCCATAGTAGTTTACATAACTCTGCATGTAATCATCGTTAATCTCTTGAAGAGTAGCACCGTTGAGCGCTTCGATAATTGCACATACAATGCCTACACGGTTCTGACCATCTTTACCCTGAATAAGATATGGACCTTCGTGTTCAGTCATAAAAATAAGGGCTTCCTTAAGTTTTGAAGTAAAGGCTTCATCAGTATAAGAAATAGCCATTTCACAGTAGTAAACATTACCTGAAGCGTCCAAAGCCTTAAAGAAAGCATTGTTTGCAGCCATTTTGAGGGCATTTTCCTGTGAGTTTGCAATGTCAACAATTGTTTTAATGCCCATATTCTGAGCCAGTTTCAAAGCGTAAGGAGAACGAGCTGTTGGTTCAATAAGGCTAGAGCTTCGATACAGTTTTCTTGGAGCAATTTTACCAGCAGTAATTTCGCGGAAGTTTGCAAACACTTCGTCAGATGCGTAGTCAGAGCGAACATCGGTGCTTTTAAGCAGGCGCTGGTGGAACTGAGTCAAATAACCGTACTGCTGCTTCATGGTAATAGTAACTTCCATGTCAACAGTAGCACCTGTTTCTTTAGCAAAGTCACCCATGTTTATAGCGAGACAGACGCTGTCATCCGTTAAACGAAGCAACATTGCACCAGTATCTACATCGCTGTAGTTTTTGCAAATGGGCATGTCCCACTTTTTGCCGTTGATAGTAACAGTAACAATGTCGCTAATGCTGAACCCTTTTGCAGAGAACAGTGAGGGGCGAATTGTCAAGTACGTGTTTCCGTGCTGATTAATTTCGGTGACAGTAGTGGTAACAGCAGCCTTCGTTGCTTTCGCGGCAAAGGCAAAAGCGCTAGCAGAACATAAGAGAACAACTAGTGCGGTGAGTATTTTTAGAGTAAACTTCTTCATTTTAGTACCTCGCATGAACAGTCTACTATAAAAACACTGTTTCTTCAATGATGTTTCAAGTTTGTGGAAAAAAAATGTGTTAAGCTCTTATTCTCTTCCATTCCAGCAGTAAGTGCACAACTTGCAGTGATCCAGTCCAGTTGAATCGAGCATATCGTCAAGGCGGTGGAAGCGCAGTGTGGTAAAATGCAGTGCCTTGCGAATTTCTTCAATCATTGCTTCATACTGGGGGCTGTCGGGGTCTGTGTATTTCTGTAATGTTTCTTCGCTTACATTTTCGCCTTCAAGCTGTTTGATGACACGACGAGTTATTAAATCCATTTCACTTTTTGAACGGCTGAAGTTAAGATATTTACAACCGTAGACCAGTGGTGGACATGCTGGACGAATGTGAACTTCTTTTGCACCGCTTTTGTACAAAAAGTCTGTTGTTTCACGCAACTGAGTTCCACGCACAATTGAATCGTCTATTAAAAGAATTTTTTTGTCTTTGATAAGTGGTTGCACAGGAATAAGTTTCATGTGAGCAATAAGATTTCGCTGTTCCTGATTTGTTGGCATAAAACTGCGGGGCCAAGTTGGTGTGTACTTAATGAATGGTCGTGTAAAAGGAATGCCGCTTTCGTTAGCGTAACCGACTGCGTGTGCTGTTCCACTGTCGGGAACTCCTGCAACGGAATCGGGCTGAACAGAACCTTTGTCCCGTTTGGCAAGATATTTTCCACAGTTATAACGCATAGCTTCAACATTTACACCTTCATAACTTGCAGTCGGATATCCGTAGTAAATCCACAGGAAAGTACAGATTTTCATTTCTTTGCCAGGTTTCTGCAGAATTTCGATTCCGTCTGAAGTCATAAAGACAATTTCTGCGGGGCCTAGTTCATGATAATCGGTGTAACCTAAATTTACGTAAGCAAAATTTTCAAAACTGGCGCAATATGCTCCGTCTTTGTGTCCAATCTGAATAGGAGTTCGGCCCAGTCTGTCTCGTGCAGCATAAATTCCGTCTCGTGTCATAATGAGCATAGACATAGAACCTTGCACTTTCTGTTGAACATACTGAATGCCTTCGACCATTGTTTTTTTCTGATTGATAAGAGCAACAATAAGTTCTGTTTGGTTTATTTCACCGCCACTCATTTCCAAAAAGTGCGTGTGTCCTGCATCAAGAATTTCTTTTGCAAGCTGATCTTTGTTAGTTGCAATGCCAACCGTTGTAATGGCAAAACTGCCCAAGTGCGAGTTAACCAAAAGAGGTTGCGGTTCGTAATCACTTATACAGCCAATGCCCAACTTTCCGTGCATTTCATTGATATCGTCTTCAAATTTTGTTCGGAAGGGTGAGTTCTGAATGTTGTGGATAGAGCGTTCAAACTTTCCGTCATCGCCTAAAACCGCAAGACCTCCGCGTCTTGTTCCCAAGTGTGAATGATAGTCAACTCCGAAAAACAAATCTAACGCGCAGTCACTTTTTGAAGCAACGCCAAAAAATCCGCCCATCTGTTACCTCCAGCAGAATGTCGCCAGTATACCGAATTTACAGTTTTTGTGCCAGTTCTGCCAGTTTTCCAAGAGAGGTGGCATTCAGTGCAGATTTTATGGTAACGGTTGGTTCCAAAATAGTTAAGTTTTTTGCTTCTGCCAGTTTTTCTTTAAGAACTTTTGCGGCAGTTGGTGCCCAAGAACCGTTTTCAATAATTCCCACAGTGCGATTACTAAAGTTATGTTCCAAAAGGCGTGACACAAAATCATTCATAGCTGGAAAAATAGATCCATTGTAAGTAGTGGTTGCAAATACAACTTTTGAATACTTAAATGCCAGTGCCACTGCTTGCGACAAGTCACATTCAGCAAGATTTACAACTTCTGCTTTTTTTAAGTGCCCAGAAAGTTGCTGCATTAACACATCGACTGCTTTTTTGGTATGACCGTAAACACTGGTGTAAGCAACAAGCACGCCGTCAGTTTCGGAGCGGTAAGAAGACCATGTGTCATACAAGTTTATGTATTCAGAAAGAGCTTCGGTTAAGACAGGTCCATGCAGTGAACAAATAGTTGCAATGTCCAAACTTGCTGCTTTTTTTAATACCGCCTGAACTTGTGCACCAAACTTTCCTACAATGCCAATGTAATAACGGCGTGCTTCATCTTTCCAAGCTAGAGAAGCTGTTGTGTCGTTTGCTCCAAAGCGCCCGAAGGCATCTGCACTAAAGAAGATTTTGTCTTTGTCGTCATAACTCATCATAACTTCAGGCCAGTGAACCAGCGGTGCTGCAATAAAGTGAAGTGTATGTTGTCCCAGTTCAAGAGTAGAACCTTCTTTTATAATGACAGAACGGTCAGAAAAATCATTTGCAAAAAACTGTTTAGTCATGTTGAGTGCAGCGTTTGAAAGAACAATTTTTGCTTGGGGATACATAAGCATAAAACGTTCTATGTTTGCAGAATGGTCACATTCCATGTGGTGAACAATAAGAAAATCTGGTTTTCGTACACCGAGTGCTTGGGTTACATTAAGCATCCATTCATCACCAAAGCGTTCATCTACTGTATCTAAGACAGCAATTTTTTCGTCCATGATGATATAAGAATTGTAGGAAATACCCTGGGGAATGGGGTACTGCGACTCAAACAAAGTGGTAAGGTGATCATTTACACCAACGTTAAAAACAGAATCAGTAATTTTTGTGTGCATGAACCTATTGTATGGCAAAATGAACTTATGTGCAATGCAAGAGAACTTGCCTGATTGTCGGACCTATCCCCTTGTGATACAATAAGTCATTGTTTTTTAGGAGTGCATTATGGATCAGAATAGGCCCCGGGGAAGAGAAAAGTATACTACTGGCAACAGCACAGGTGTTCATAAACGTGGAGACGGATTAGGAACAGGTCCTGTTGGTTCTTCAAGCGGATACGCAGGAAAGACTGGCGGTTTTTCTCAAAAAGAAAGCGGTTCAAGTGGTGGTTCTTTCCGTGCCATTAAGCGTGGTGGCGGAATAAGTCTTCCCGTACTGATTATAATTTTTATTGTGTGGTTTTTGTTTGGAAGAGGTGGCAATCCTGAAACGGAAGCAGTTGCACCAACTTCTACTACAAGCCAAAGTTCTTCGGGCTCTTTGTTAAGCGGACTGTTGAGCACCGTTACTGGTGGCGGTTCTTCTATGCTTAGTTCTGCTTCTAGCGGCGGCGGAGTTGCAACTTCATATTCACGCGTTGACACAAGCGTTGCAAAAGGTTCTCGTGCTAAGCGAACAAGTATTATCGGTAATGGAAAAGACAGCGTTACTATTATGGTATACATGTGCGGAACAGACCTCGAGTCTCAGTACGGCATGGCAACTAACGACTTAAAAGAAATGGCCTCTGCAGATTTAGGCAATATCAACATTATTGTTTACACTGGCGGTTGTAGCAGGTGGCAGAATAGCGCAATTTCTAACAGCACTAACCAAATTTACCGCGTTACCAAAGGCGGTCTTGAATGTCTGGTAAAAAGCGATGGTGCAAAAGCTATGACAGACCCCAACACACTGTCTTCGTTCATCAAGTGGGCAGCAAAAAACTATCCTGCAAACAGAAATGAACTTATCTTTTGGGATCACGGTGGTGGCTCTGTAAGTGGTTACGGTTATGACGAAAAATTCCAGCGTAACGGTTCTATGAATCTTGCCGGCATAAACAAAGCACTTAAAGCGGGCGGAGTTCAGTTTGACTTTATTGGTTTTGATGCATGTCTTATGGCTACAGCAGAAACAGCACTTATGCTTAACGATTATGCAGACTACATGATTGCATCAGAAGAAACAGAACCTGGCATAGGCTGGTATTACACCAACTGGCTTACCAAATTTGCAGCTAACACTTCAATGCCTACTTTAGACATAGGCAAAAACATTGTAGACGATTTTGTTGCTATGTGTGCCCAGCAGTGTCGCGGTCAACAGACAACACTTTCGGTTATAGACCTTGCAGAGTTTGCTAACACAGTGCCCAACACACTGTCTTCTTTCTCGAAGTCACTATCTACACTTATTTCAAACAAAGAGTACCAGACTGTTTCTGACGCTCGTTACACAACCCGCGAGTTTGCCTCAAGTTCACGCATTGATCAAGTAGACTTAGTAGACTTGTGTAAGAACGTAAACACAACAGAAGCTCAGGCACTTGCAAAAGCTTTGCAGTCAGCAGTTAAGTATAACAAAACATCAAGCAACATGACCGATGCATACGGTGTTTCAATTTACTTCCCTTACCAAAGAGCTTCGTATGTAGATGAAATTTGTGACACTTACGATGACATTGGTATGGATGACGATTACGCTCAAGCAATTCGACAATTTGCAAGCCTTGAAGTAAGTGGTCAAGTTGCAGCCGGCGGTTCTGCTTCTCCAGTAGACTCACTGTTGGGCATGTTGGGTTCAGGGGCAGCAACTTCTTCTAGTTCTGATGTAATAAGCGGACTTTTGGGTTCATTCTTAAGTAATGCAGGAAGTGGATTGATTAGCGGTCTTTCTGGACGCAATGTTTCTTTTATGAACGACAGAGCACTTTCTCTTGACGATACCGCAGACTACATTGCCTTAAACCATTTTGACGTTCGCAATCTTACCTGGACAGAATACAGCGACGGTTCTGCAACAATGACTTTACCAGAAGAACAGTGGGCACTTGTTCATTCGCTTGACCTGAACATGTTCTATGATGACGGTAACGGTTACATAGATTTGGGCTTAGACAATATGTACGATTTTACCCCCGACGGAGACTTAATTGCTGCAACAGACCGAACTTGGGTAAGCATAAACGGACAGCCAGTTGCCTACTATCATGTTGACACAACAGAAAATGGCGATTCTTACAGTATAACTGGTCGCGTACCAGCTTTGCTTAACGGAAAGAGAGTAAACTTGTGGTTAGTCTTTGACAATCAGAATCCCCGTGGTTACATAGCAGGAGCCCAAACAGATTACGAAGAAAATGAGACAATAACAGTGGCAAAGAGTCTTGTTCAGCTTACCGATGGCGACAAACTTGACTTTTTGTGTGACTATTATTCTTACGAGGGAACATATCAAGATAGCTATTACTTAGGAAAGCAAATGACAGTTAGTGGCACTCCAGTAATTAGTAACGAAGATGTTGGAACGGGAAATGTAAAACTAACCTATCGCTTTACTGACATTTACAACCAAGAATACTGGTCTACAGCCCTAGAGCGATAAAAAGCACTTGCTTTTTTCATAAAAGGTGATAAAATGGAGATACTATGAACGCAGAAGA
>DMQP01000106.1 GCA_003455655.1 Treponema sp.
GATGTGAGCTTTACAATTGAAGCAGGAAAAACACTGGGCATTATGGGCGCAACAGGTTCTGGAAAAACAACCATCATCAACTTGTTAAAGCGCATGTATGATGTAAGCAGTGGAAGTATTTTGCTTGACGAAATTGACATACGAGATTTGCCCTTACCTACATTGCGTCGCTCTATTTCGTGTGTTATGCAAGACATCTTTTTGTTCAGCGACACCATTGACGGAAACATTCGCTTAGGTGCACGAGAAAGCATAAGCACTGCACAAGTTAGGTCAGCGCTCAGTCAGTCGCACGCAGCAGAATTTGTTGATCGCATGGAAGAAGGAGAAAACACAGTCATTGGCGAACGAGGTGTCGGTTTGAGTGGAGGACAAAAACAACGCATTACCATTGCACGCGCTCTTGCTCGAAAGACACCAGTGTTAGTTTTGGACGACTCAACATCTGCCCTCGACACAGAGACAGAACAAGAGATTCAAGAAGTACTTTCGCAATTACAGGGCATGACAAAAATTATTATCGCACACAGAATTTCTGCAGTACGCAAAGCAGATACTATTATTGTGTTAGATAAAGGTCGTGTTGCTGAAGCAGGAACGCACGAAGAACTTCTGGCAAAAGGCGGTCTCTACAAAGAGACTTATGACAGTCAGTACTAATGGTATCCTGTTTTTTTTAAGGAGATACAATGAACAGTTACAAGATAGACGAACAGCAAGTGCAAAAGTCAAACTTTGAAACAATGCCTCGACTTTTCCGTTACTTACTGAAATATAAAAAAAGAATCGCTGCAGTCTTTGCACTTATGGCATTTGGAACCGCCGTAGATTTAGTTAATCCGCTTTTAAACGAAAGAGCAATTGACAGCTACATTATTCCAGGTGACATTGCAGGGCTTATTCGAATTGTTATTTTAGGAGCAGTAATTAACGGTCTTGCTGTACTTGCAATAAAATTACGCATGTACCTTATGGCAAAAACAAGCAACAAAGTTATTCAAGAATTACGGCAACAACTGTACAACCACATTCAGAGTCTCGACCTTGCTTTTTTTGATTCACGTCCTTCGGGAAAAATTCTTGCTCGCATTATAGGCGACTGTAATTCACTCAAGGACATAATTGAAAATGCAGTTACTACACTTATTCCCAACATGGTAACAGTCATTGCAGTCATGGTTATTATGTTCATTAAGAATTGGAAACTTGCACTAGCCGCTTTGTGTTCACTTCCATTTTTAATTGCTGGCGTTTTCTTAATTTCGATTATGGCAGAAAAACACTGGAAAGCAAAAAGACAAAAATCTTCAAACATGAATGCCTTTATTAACGAAGATTTGTCTGGCATAAAAATAATTCAGAGTTTTCGCGCAGAAGAAGAAACCGACAAAACCTTTCAGCAGTTAGTGTGGGATGACCGCAAAGAATTTATGAGAGCAGTCCGTTGGTGTGATGGTTTTGGTTCGTGGATAGATTTGTGCTGGAGCGTAGGAACTATGGCGCTGTATTTAGTAGGCATAAAAGTTTTAGGCATAGAAGGCGTTTCTATAGGAACATACATTGCTTTTGGAAGTTATGTTGGCATGTTCTGGCAACCCATTTTAAACTTAAGCAACTTTTACAACCAGTTTATAAATGCAGCAAGTGGTGCAGAACGAATCTTTGAAATTATAGACAAAGAAGCACATGTTACCAGCAAAAAAGACTCAAGAGCAATGCCTGCAATCAAAGGGAATGTTTGCTTTAAGAATGTTACCTTCGGTTACAAGAACGATGTGCCAGTTCTTTCGCATGTAGATTTTTCGGTAAGTCAAGGAGAAACCATTGCCCTTGTTGGACCTACTGGAGCAGGTAAATCTACCATAGTAAATTTAGTGAGCCGTTTTTACGACATTGCAGATGGAGCTATTTTGATTGATGGTTTTGACATTCGCGAAGTAGAACTTGCATCTTTGCGTACACAAATGGGAATTATGACGCAAGACAATTATATTTTCAGCGGAACAATTCGCCAAAACATTATGTATGGAAGATTAGATGCTACGGAAGAAGAGATGCTTGCAGCAAGTAAAGCTGTTTGTGCAGATGATTTTATACGAACATTACCTGACGGCTATGACACAAAACTTACTGCCCGCGGAGGTGAACTTTCTAACGGACAAAGACAGCTGGTAGCTTTTGCTCGAACCATGCTTTCAAATCCGCGTATTCTTATTTTGGATGAAGCTACTTCAAGTATAGACACAAAGACAGAGCTTTTAGTTCAAAAAGGAATTGCACAAATGCTCAAAGGTCGAACCAGTTTTGTCATTGCACACCGACTTTCAACTATTCAGAATGCAGACCGTATTTTTGTTATTGACAAGGGCGGTATTGTAGAAAGTGGTAGCCCTTCAGAACTAATGGCAAAAAGAGGCGCCTATTACGCCTTACGCCAAGCACAATTTGCTTAAAGCATGGGGATGACTCATACTTATTGGTCATCCCCTTTTTACACACTATCTGTCTACTCCACGATCGCCAAAGTTAAAGCATACGCCCAAATAGACTTTAACACCAAATTCTGCAGCTATACATGTTAAGGGAGTGTTGACACCATCTTCAAGAACACATGTTGCAAAAGTGGGCAGTTCTAATCCAATGCCTGTGTTAAGCCCAAAGTGGAAGCCACTCTTGTTTACCAACCACAGTTTGTATCCTGCATCAACATCAAGACCCATTGCAAAGTCTCCAAAGCCAACGTATTCACTACTGTTGCGACATGCAAGGGCATCAAATCTAAAGAAGAGGGAAGGAGTTATGGAAAATTGGTGAGTCTTGTTAATTGAAAAGCGGAAGACAGGTCCTATTTCAAAAGAAGCACCAAATCCGCCAGCCTGAACAAAACCATTAGGATCACTTTCTCTTAAATCTTGTACAAATGCAGTTTTGGTACCTTCATCGTCAAAGGTTACCTCTGAAGGAACAGCAATTCCTGCTCCAAAATGAAGACCTGCTTCAAATTTACGAGGAGAACTACCAAAGAAAATGTTCACATTAAGATCTAAACCTAAAGGAGCAGTAAGTATATAAGCCAAACGAGAGTCAACTGGGGTAATTGCGATTATGTTTTCCTCACTATCTCTTGTTACATCATTAGTAAGGATGTAAGTATCTGCAAGAATTGCTTGATAGTTCAAATCAAGTTCAACATTTGCAAATGCCGCAGCAGCAGAAAGCACTGTTAAGGCAATAAAAGCTAAGCATTTTTTCATAAAATCCTCCACAATTAGCACTTTAGGTTAATTTAAGAATAAATAGAATAAGCCTTTATGTCAACATAGCTCATGTAATCAAATTGCTAACTCATTGTATTGTATATAAATAGCAAAAAAACCCCAATTTTCAAAAAAAATCTAAAAAAATTAAAAAAAACACTAAAGTCAAAAAATCCTTCTCCGACAATTAAACTGTAGGGTGGAAAAACCCGGGGACAGCAAACATCAAACCGTGTTTGCCTGTAACTCAAACACTTGATTAGAGGAGATACGACTATGGTTATCAATCACAACATGAGTGCGATGTTTGCACAGCGTGCAACTGGGCTCACCGAGCTTGACAACAGAAAGAACATGGAAAAGTTGTCATCTGGCGAGAAAATCAACCGCGCAGGCGACGATGCTTCAGGTCTTGCAGTATCTGAAAAGATGCGCAGCCAGATTCGTGGCTTGAACCAGGCATCTCGCAATGCCGCTAACGGTATCAGCTTCATCCAGACAACCGAAGGTTATCTGCAGGAAACAGAAGATATCATCCAGCGCATCCGCGAACTTGCAGTTCAGTCAAGCAACGGTATCTACACCGACGAAGACCGCATGCAGATTCAGGTTGAAGTTTCTTCACTGATTGCTGAAGTTGACCGCATTGCTTCTTCTGCACAGTTCAACGGCATGAACATGCTGACTGGACGTTTCGCACGCCCCACTGGCGAAAACAATGTTACCGGTTCTATGTGGCTGCACATTGGTGCTAACATGGACCAGCGCACACAGGTGTTCATCGGAACAATGAGCGCAACTGCTCTTGGACTCCGCAACATCGGTACTGAAGAGATTATGACTCTTGAAACTCCTGATGAAGCTAACCGCGCAATCGGTACTCTCGACGAGGCTATCAAGAAGATCAACAAACAGCGCGCTGACCTGGGTGCATACCAGAACCGCCTTGAAAAGACAATCGTTGGTTTGGACGTAGGTGCAGAAAACCTGCAGGCTGCTGAATCAACCATCCGCGACACCAACATGGCTGCCGAAATGGTAGACTTCACAAAGAACCAGGTACTGAGCCAGGCTGGAACAGCTATGATTGCTCAGGCAAACCAGACATCACAGAACGTTCTGTCACTGCTCCGCTAGTAACAGAAGCTCATGCTGGAAGCCCTCTTCGGAGGGCTTTTTTGTTTTAAAGTTTTTATTCTTGCAAATAGACCTAAACTGATTTATCATAAATCTATGAGTAAGAAAAAAGAACGAAAGATCCGCAAACTACAACACACACCTGTTTGGCACCGCGTTGTAGGAATTATTTTATCTCGTCTAGGAATTGTTGTAACAACATTTTTATTCATCGTTATTAGCCTTACCGCCATTGGAAACAGCGTAAGCATGGCTCTTACAAAAGAGAACAAACGTCTTATTCAAGATATAGAAAATACTTGGACAGAAAAAACAAATGCTCAAAATCTTTCGCAAACTATAGAAGCTTATGACAACATACTATCACTTGCTTTGCTAAACGCTTCAGATAATTCTGTCATAGTTCAAACAGAACCATCATTTACTCAAGAATACATAAACTACATAATTCAACATTACGACAGAAAAGCTTTTACCCGAGAAGGACATTCTGTTGTAATGCACGAAGACCAAGACTTCGAAATTGAAATTGAATACACTCAGGGAACTCTTGGTTTACGAAATATGTTCCTCATGTGCAACATTCTTCTTAACATGGATGATGATGAAATCTTTGACTGGGCTTCTCCTGAACTATTAGGTTTTGATTTATGTACCTACGCAAAAAGTTCAATTCCTAACACAAACATTCTTATTAAATCACACTTTGCTTTTAACTCGTATCAATTTAGTGTTATGATGTTCTTGGGCTTTAGCTTTATCATCTTTGTTCAATTTTCCATTGCCATTGGAATCATACACATTATTTCTGCCATTGCACAACAGAGAAGAATTAATCAGTTAGTTGCAACAGACACCGTCACTGGTGGAAACAACAAAACATATTTTATACAAAAAGCAAATAAACTACTTCGTCACTCTCGAAAGTCCTACGCTCTTGTTCAACTTCGTCTTGAAAAATATCGCAACTTCTGTACTGCTTACGGAGTAAAACAAGGTGAAAACTTACTCGAAGATTTAGACAAAGCAATACAAGCTCATCTTTTTAAAAAAGAATTTTCTGGTCACATAAACGAATCTGATTTTGCAATGCTTATGTTGTGTGACTCGCAAGAAGGTTTAACACAGCGCTTGTACAACCTTATGAACGATTTGCAAAAAATAAAAACAGATCAGCATCTTTCTTTTGCCGCAGGCGCCATTGAAATAAAACTAAGGAAAAACGACACTGAAGAACTGTTAACTCACGCAGCAAACGCTTTATCGCATGCAGATAGCACAAAAGACAATGTTGTTTGGTTTACCGACTCTATGAAAGAAGAGCAAGTTTGGGAACGACACATTGAAGACGACATGGAAAGAGCACTTAACAATCATGAATTTGTCGTTTACCTTCAGCCCAAGTATTCTACAAAAAAAGAAACACTCTCTGCAGCAGAAGCACTGGTTCGTTGGATTCACCCAGAGATGGGCTTTATTCCTCCTGGAAAATTTATTCCTCAGTTTGAAAAAAATGGATTTATTTTGCAACTCGATGACTACATGCTTGAAGAAGTTTGTAAGCAACAGGCAAGTTGGCTTTCACAAGGGAAAAAACTGGTTCCTATTTCTGTTAATGTTTCTCGCGCTCACTTTGCACAAGACAATCTTGCAGAACACATTTTAGGCATTGTCGATAAGTATCAAGTTCCCCACGAGTTTATAGAACTAGAACTTACTGAAAGTGCATTCTTTGATGACAAACAAGCTTTACTAAAAACAGTGCGTTCACTAAAAGACTATGGATTTAAAATTTCTATGGACGACTTTGGTGCAGGATATTCTTCTCTTAATTCACTTAAAGAACTTCCACTCGACATAATCAAACTTGATGCAGAATTCTTCCGTGGAGTAGATGATCTTGAACGTTCAAATCAAATTGTAGGAGACACCATTTCTCTTGCAAAGAAGTTGGGTATGAAAATTGTTGCAGAAGGAATTGAAACAAGAGAGCAAGTTGATTTCTTAGCAAAGCAAAACTGCGACTTAATACAGGGATTTTATTTTTCAAAACCCCTGCCTATAAATGAATTTGAACAGAGAGCTGGTTACTAAATAAGTTCGCGAATGTACGCACGAATTGCACGAGCAAGCGCTGCCTTTATTGTATTATTGGGGCACACACTGTTGCTTAAAGGAACAAGCGGTGTGTTGGTTGCAGCAATCCAGTAACGCACATTATCTGACTGCACATCAGGAACTTTGCAAGAAGCATCTGCAGGAGCTAAACCAGAAATTCCACACAAGCGTTCTTGCCATGCACTTTGAGAAAGTTGTGCAACGAAAGAATTTTTATCTGCGTTAGAACTAAGCGGAACAGCTATTAACACATCAGACAAAAATGCACGCATTTCTGGACGCATATCTGACGGATAGTAAATAGACGAATAACGACCTATACTCTTAATCGGAACAAGGCGGTGCTCAGAAAGTGTTGTAAGCACTACTGCAGCCGAACCAAAATCAATAAGTGAACTTACATCTTTTTTAGTAAGGTTAAGCAATTCTGGATGAACAAGATCTGCATTATACCAGCGAACCAAAGAATGAACTGCAACATACAGTGGTGAACTAGGATCTGTTGCATTTGCTCGCAAAACTTGACCGAAGGCCTGTTCCAAAGAAGCAGGATTTTCTTTTACAACTTCCAGCAGCGCATCCTCAACTTCCCGATATGCCTGTACGCTATTCATTGATTCGGTAAGTGTTCCCAAAACATTTATGAGTGTGTCATCATCACGGCCTGCAAAAATAATAGGACTGTCACAAAAACTTTTTGCTTTGCGTGCAAAAGCTTCAATGTCATCCCACGAGTTAATAGTGCTTAATCCAGTTACTCTCAAAATAGAACGGTCTATATCAATTTCACAAAAATCTGCAAGAAGCGGAAGTTGCACAATTGTTTCGTCTGGATTTTTAAGAGCTTTTGTTTTAAAAGATGAAGTGTACAGTTCTGTAGCATTTTTTGCATACCATGTTGTTTTTCTTTTTTTTGCAGGAATAGACTGAACTAAAGTATCTGCTTCAACACCTGAATGAGTAAACACAACATCTTGAGCACGACTTCCTTTTAACACAACTTGAGAAGCGAGTGTTTTTTCATCCGAAAAATCTGTATAGACAATTTCGTAAGGTTTTTCGCGTTCTTGATTAAGAGACTCAAGCACATCATGTATTGCCGTTTTTTCTGCTTCTGTTAGTTCATACAAACCAACATAAAGTGTTTTTGAAGACGGTTTAAATACACTAATACAAATGACGGTAACAAGAGCAGCAAGCACCAGAGCGCCCGCAACAATAAAGGCAAGCAGTTTTTTGTTCAGTTTCATATCTTTACTGTACACAATAGCAGTAGAATTATCAAGTAGACTTTTACCCTATGCTTTGGTATTATAGAAGAACATATGGACGAGTTGAATACTGACATTTCTTCAACCATAAAAGATCTTACTCAATCACTTGTTGTTCAAGGTGAAAACAGCCAACAACTTTTGCACTATTTGTTTATAGTTTTGGGAATTTTGGGTGTTATTCTTTTAGTGGTGATTATAGTTCTTGTCATTCAGACAATTCTTAATTTTCGCTCACAAAAACAACAGCGCGAACAGTTTACTCAAACCATTCAAATGGTAAAGGAAATGCAAGAGCACATGTCTCGTCCCATGCCAACACTCGGTGGTTCAGAAGCACTTTCTCTTCCTGACATGACGCTGACTCAAGAAGAAATGCAAAAACTTGCTTACGATTGTGAAGAACTGGGTGCGAAAATAGACAAACACACCGACCGTCCTAACAACTCAAAAAAAGTAAGCGAATTAGTCTTTAAAGTTTGTACAGCCTTAGGTCTTGATCACGAAACAGCAATGTTATACTTCTGCACAGCAATGGTTTATGATGCAGGATTTTTGTCTGTTCCTGCAGATGTTTTCCGCGTAGACATTCTTTCTGCAGAAGAACGCAAAACAATGAAAGAGCATGTTTCTCAGGCAGAAGCGTATTTACATTTTGTTCCCAAACAGTGTTTGCCGTTGTTTATAGATGCAGCGACAAAACATCATGAAAATATGAATGGCACAGGTTACCCCTACGGATTAAAAGGTGATTCAATTCCGCATGTAGCTCGTGTCATTCACAGTGCCGAAAGTTTTGTATCACTTACCAGTAAGCGTTTGTATCACCGCATACGAGATACTCAAAGTGCTATTGCAGAACTAAAAAGGCAACCAGGTATTTATGACGGTGAAGTTATAGATGCTTTGGAAAAAGTTGTATAAGTAAAGAGGAAAAATATGTGTGGAATTGTTGGCTATGTTGGATGTAAAGAAGCTACACCGGTTTTAGTAAATGCACTAAAAAAATTAGAGTATCGTGGTTACGACAGCGCAGGCGTTGCTGTTTACGATGGACAGAACATTATTGTTCGCAAAGTAAAAGGTGCACTTCGTTTACTGGTTGAAGATGTAACAAAACAAGTAGTGCGTCAAACAAAAGAACAAAGCGAAATAGAATGTGACAAACGAGAAGCAGAACTTATTTCACAAATGGGTAAGTTTGTAAAAGGTTCTTTGGGAATTGGTCACACACGTTGGGCAACACATGGAGAACCAAGCGATGTAAATGCTCATCCTCACTTAAACGAAAGCGGAACCATTGCTATTGTTCACAACGGAATTATTGAAAACTACGCAAAACTTAAAGCATGGCTTCAAGAACAGGGAGTTGTGTTCCGCAGTCAAACAGACACCGAAGTTGTTGCTCACCTTATAAATTATTACTACGAAGACAGTCACGATATTTTTGATGCAGTTCTTCAGACATTGCATCGTCTTGAAGGCAGTTATGCTTTAGGCGTTATAAGTAAAGATTATCCCGACAGAATTATTGCTGCTCGAAAAGAAAGCCCGCTTATTGTTGGATTGGGCAAAGGAGAAAACTTTATTGCAAGCGATGTTCCTGCAGTTTTGGAACACACACGCGAAGTTTATTTTCTTGATCAAAAACAAGTTGCTGTTTTGTATGCAGACCATGTTGATTTATTTGATGAAGAAGGAAACAAAGTTATTAAAGA
>DMQP01000156.1 GCA_003455655.1 Treponema sp.
GCTTTAACTCCTCAGAAAGAAATCGAAGGAGAAATGGGCGACAGTGTTATGGGTGTTCAGGCTCGTCTTATGAGTCAGGCTTTGCGTAAACTGACTGCCATTGTTGGAAAGAGCAAGTGTACTATTGTCTTTATAAACCAGATTCGTATGAAAATTGGTGTTATGTTTGGTAACCCCGAAACAACAACTGGTGGTAATGCACTTAAGTTCTATTCTTCAGTTCGTCTTGAAATACGTCGCATCGAAACTATTGACGGAAAAGGTGACGATGAAGCTATTGGTAACCGTGTGCGCGTAAAAGTCGTAAAGAATAAAGTTGCGCCTCCATTCCGTAAGGTTGAACTGGATGTCTACTTTGGTAAGGGTGTGTCTGCCGCTGCTTCTGTTTTGGACAGTGCGGTTAAACACGGACTTATAGACAAGCGTGGTGCTTGGTATACTCGCGGAGAAGAAAAAGTCGGTCAGGGTAAGGAAAATGCAGTTGCCTTTATCGAAAACAATCCTTCTTTCCGCATGGAACTCGAACATACGCTTCGTGAAAAACTTTTCCCCGGTATGGTCTTGCGTACCAAAGAGGGTGAAGTTGTTACCGAAGAGCAGATTTTAGCTTACGAAAAAGAAATGCGTGCAAAGGGAGTAGGCACTGGTTCTCTTAAAACAGATGCCGAACCAACTCCTGCTGCTGCAAGTGTTAAAGCCGCTCCTAGTGCAAGTGCTGCAAAGGCTGCTAAACCAACTGCATCTCTTGCAAAAGCTGCTGCTTCAAGTAAGCCCGTTCCCGAGGAGTTGTTTTAGTTAGTATGGAAGTCGTAACGCTTGGTTTGGGTGCAAATCGTTCTTTTAACAACAGTTCTCCAGTGCAAACACTGCTTTTAGCCGTAAGAGCACTCCGTACTGTTTTAAGCGATCTGCGCTTTTCATCAGTTTACCAAACAGGTGCACTGTATGTAACAGACCAGGCAGACTTCTACAATATGATAGTGCGGGGCGGGTTTGAAGGCTCACCCCAGACACTTTTGTCCTGTATACATGATATAGAAAACCGTTATGGACGCGACCGTTCGCAAGAAGTACGCAATGGTCCACGGACCCTGGATATAGACATAGAATTGTTCGGTAATACCCTTGTTCATCAGAAGAACCTTATTATTCCCCATGAGCGTATGCTTGAAAGGGCATTTGTTCTGGTTCCCCTGGTGGAGATTTTACGGAATTCTGCCGATACTGAAAGAAGTGGATTGTCTTTATACGAGTCTTGCCTTGAACGGGAAGCCGTAAGCGCTCAGAAAATAAGTAAATTTCTTGACGCTGCGGAGTTTCAAGCGCAACTGTAGACGTCCAAAAAAATAGGTTTGAATGGGGCTATCATGGAATACACACAGGACACGGAAACAAAATCGCCAGTAGTACGCAAATTTACCGCAGGTCAGTTTGAAGGACCGCTTGACTTATTGTGGTCACTTATTCGGGAAAGTAAAATCAACATTTATGACATTCCCATAGCAGACATCACAGAACAGTTTTTAGATTATCTCGATTACGCAGCAGAAACAGATTTGCAAGATTTAAGCGAATTCTACAGTATGGCTGCAAAATTAGTGTACATAAAAAGTCGTATGCTTTTGCCTGTAGAAGTTGCCTATGATGACGACGAAAGCATGGAAGACCCACGCACTGAATTAGTTGAACAGTTGATTGAATATCAGAAATTCAAAAAACTTGCAGAACTTATGGAAGAGCAGGAAGAACAGAGCGAGTGGAGCTTTGAACGCAAAAAGATTGAACGCATTCTTCCCTTCGAAAATGACGAAAATATGTGGGAAAAAATGGATACCTGGCAACTTTTGCAAGATATGCAGAAAATTTTCCGCAACTTAACAAATGTTAATCCGGACGAAAAGATTCTGGACATGAATGAAGACATAACACCACCCGAAAAAATAGCCTTGATGAATGAATTGCTTGACAAAAAGGGCGAATGTATGTTCACTGATTTAATCACGCGCAAGGGAAATGAACTTGACGTGATCTGTGCCTTTATGGCAATACTGGAAGCCGTCAAAATGAAGATGGCAGACATATATCAAAACAGAATGTTTGGAGACATTAAGATATGCAGGAAGAAGACGGCAGCGTAACCGATACCGCCACAAACGAAGAGACAGAAACACAGAAAGAAGCAGTTGACGCAGTTGATGAAGCAGAAGAAGCACAAATTTCTCAGTTAAGAGCAAATCTGAACCTTGACAGTGAAACTGCCCTTATAGAAACGGTTCTTTTTCTTGAAAGTGAACCGCAGAATACCACTGTTTTGTCAAAGATTTCGCAACTTTCAGAAGAAGTTGTGTCTGAATGTATTTCTCGCTTAAAAGACAAGTATGCAAATGCAGACTCAGGTATTGAACTGTCGCAAATTGTAGGTGGTTGGCTTTTAACTCCGAAAAAAGAATGTTTTGACTTGGTAAAAGAACGCTACGGTAAAAAGAACGAAGGCCGCTTAAGTAAAGCTGCCATCGAAACGTTAAGTATTATTGCTTACAGTCAGCCTATTACTCGTGCAGAAATTGAAAGCATCCGTCATGTTAACGCAGATAATATGATTCGAATTCTTTTGGACAGAAAGTTTATTCGTGAAGCAGGAAAAAAAGATGTTCCGGGTAAACCCATAATGTATGCAACTACAAAAGAGTTCCTCGAATTCTTCCACTTGCAGAGTATTGCAGATTTGCCACAGCTTGATGAAAAAGAAAGCGAGAGGTTCGTACTTGCCCGCTAACGTTTCAGATTCAAATCAAAAGACCCAGTGGCGCTTGCAGCATTTTATGGCTCAGTGCGGAGTTGCAAGCCGTCGTGCATCAGAAGAAATTATTGCTTCTGGTCGTGTTGCTGTAAATGGAGTAACCGTAACTGCTCCGGGAACAAAAGTAAGTGCTTCCGATACCGTTACTGTTGACGGAAAAGTAATTCATCAGGAAGAAGAAAAACGATATGTGCTTTTAAACAAACCCGCAGGCTATGTGTGTTCACTTTCAGATGAAAAGGGACGCCCCGTTGCCGCAGATTTACTAAAAGACACATACAGTGAGCGTTTGTACAATGTTGGCCGTTTGGATATGTTTTCCAGCGGTCTTATTATTTTTACTAATGATGGAAACTTTGCCGCAACACTTTCTCATCCCTCTGCAGAACTGGAAAAAGAATATATTGTAGATACCAGCACACCCTTACCCCGAAACTTAGCCCAAGATTTTATGAAGGGCATTCGAGTAGACGGAGTCTTTTACAAATGTCGCGATGCAGAAGAATTAAATGCTCGTCGTATGCGCATTGTTCTTATTGAAGGAAAAAATCGCGAAATTCGTAAAGTCTTTGAATCTCGTGAACTGGGCATAAAGCGTTTAGTTCGCGTTAGAATTGGCAGTGTTGCTATGGAAAACCTTGCAGAAGGTTCATTTAGAAATTTAAGTTCGGCAGAAGTCACATCTCTTTTGCGTCTTGCAAAATATAAAGATTATTAGGGAGTCTACATGGTCATTGCTATTGACGGACCTGCGGGAACAGGAAAAAGTACAGTCGCACATCAAGTTGCCCAAGATTTAGGTATTACCTTTTTAAATAGTGGCAGTTTTTACCGCGCACTTGCACTTGCACTTTTAGACGAAGGTCTTTCTTTGGAAGATGAAGAAGCGGTTATGAATTTTGTAAAAAAGCAAAAGCTGGACTACAAAAATTCTCACCTTATTCTTAATGGAAAAGATGTAGAAGAAAAGCTGCACCAAGATAAAGTTGATGCTGTTGTTTCTCAAGTGTCTGCAATTGTTCCGTTAAGACATTTTGTAAACGACCGCATGCGAGAGATTGTAAAAAGTCTCGATGTAATTTGTGAGGGAAGAGACATGACAACAGTGGTCTTTCCTCAGGCTGAACACAAGTTCTACTTGGATGCAAGTATTGATGTTCAGGCGGAACGACGCTTCAAGCAGGGGGTGAGTGGACTTACCCTTGAAGAAATAAAGGAAGCAATTCGTAAGCGAGATGAAATGGATCGCAACAAAGCTGAGGGTTCCCTTAAAAAAGCAGATGATGCTATCTATATTGACACATCGCACTTGACCATATCGCAGGTTTGTGAAATAATAGAGACCAAAACTAACTTAAAAGGGTTTACTATGGAACAGAAGGAAGTGGAAGAGAATGGTGCCAACGGCTCCGACAACATTTACACACAATTAGAAGCATCTATTAACAAAATGGAGCCAGTCGAAAACGGTCACAATGTTCAGGGTACCGTTGTCGAAGTATCAGAAGACACCGTGTTCGTTGACGTGGGTTGCAAATCAGAAGGAAAAATTCCTCTGGTAGAATTCCGCGGTGAAGAACCAAAAGTAGGTGACACGATTACCGTATTCCTTATCAATCAGTTTGGTAAAAACGGTCCCGAAGTCTCAAAGCTCCGCGCAGATGAAAAACGTTTGTGGGAAGAGTTAAAAACTGCATTTGACGAAAAGAAGCCTGTTGAAGGTATTATTACTTCACTTACTAAAGGCGGATATATGGTTGACCTTGGTGGCGGAATCAACGCATTCCTTCCCATCAGTCAGTCTGACAGCCAGAAGGTTGAAAAAGAAGACAAACTGCTTAACCTTAAGAGCAAGTTCTATGTTGAACGCTTGTATTCTAACGGTAAGCGCAATGTTGTGGTTAACCGCCGCAAGTATCTTGAAGAACAGATTAACACTAACCGCGACAAATTCTTTGCAGAAGTAAAAATTGGAGACACCGTTAAGGGAACCGTTAAGAGCTTTACAAGCTTTGGTGCTTTCATTGACTTGGGTGGATTCGATGGTCTTTTGCACATCAATGATATGAGCTGGGGTCATGTTACTCGTCCCAAAGATTTTGTTAAAAAGGGTCAGGAAATAGAACTTAAAGTTATTCGCCTTGATCCCGATGGAAAGAGAATTAATCTTTCTCTCAAGCACTTCACTGAAGATCCTTGGGTTCACTTCGAAGAAAAGTACCATGTTAACGATATAGTTAAAGGTAAGGTTACAAAACTTACAGACTTTGGTGCATT
>DMQP01000048.1 GCA_003455655.1 Treponema sp.
CTAGAAGCAATACGACGAGTCTTTTTCAAGGCTGGCATGTAAAGCCAGTTGTCAGAATCTTTTTTGTTTCCAGCTGCATCTTCTGCATAATTGAACATAAGATAACCTGTTCCAGAAACATCTTTTGGAGTTGTAAATACAATAACTTCTTTTGTTACATCTCCGTAGTCTTTGCTTTTCATAATTACTTCTCTGACGCGATCTGACCCCTTCTTTGAGTGAATAGTAAGTGTCGCCGTTGATGAAGCAGTTTTTGGTTCGGGAACTTCATTTGCTTTTTTCATAATGTCGTAACCGGTAAGACTCTGAGCATACAGAGAGATAGCAAGTAACAGTGTTGTGAAGGTAAGAAGTAGTTTTTTCATTTTAGTCTCCTCTAAAAATTATTTTCTTTACCAAAAGGTTTGCAAAGATAAATTAATACTGGTGTAATGGTGTAGTCTGCAATCAATGCACTTCCAAGTCCTATGATTGAAAGATAACCAAGTCTTACAAGAACGGTCATCGTGCTGAACAGGAAGATAAAGAACATGGCGCACAAAATGACAGTGGTCATAATCATTGTTTTTCCAATCTCGCGGTACGAAGCAAGAATTGCATTCTTGTAGTTTCCAGTAAGTTCAAAGTGATACTTGATGTGATTTGTAAAGTGAATGGTGTCATCGACAGCAATTCCCAAAATCATTGGCATAATCATTGCAGTAATCATATCAAGATTGATTCCGAAATATCCCATCACACCTCCAATGAGTGCAATAGGTGCTATGTTAGGAATCATAGCAATGAATCCTGTCTTTATAGAAGTAAAGGCAATTATCAACAGAATAAGAATGATAAGCAGAGATGTTCCAATTGATTTAATTGAACCTCGTACAAGTTTTCCATTCATTTCTGCATACTGCATTACTTCACCAACAACTCCAGCAGTTGAAGCTTCAGGGAAAAGTTCTTTTACCCATGCTTCAACCTGTCTAACATTTTGAACACATTCTTCTCCATCGTAACCAGACAATTCTACATGAAGATATGCTGCTTTAAAATCTTCGCTTACATAATCATATAAGTCAGCACCGCCAGAAATTTCATACAAGAACATAATCTGACTTACTAAATCTTGATCATCGGGAATGACATAAAAATCTGGATCGTCTCCGTTTAGTGTTCTGTTCATCTCTTTAATTACTTTTGTTACTGAAGAAACACGCTCTTTTCCATTTGAAATTTTTGTCATGCTCAATGTTCCAATGCGACGAGAAAGTTCGTCCATGTTCTTGAGTACTTGAGGATCTTTAATTGCATCTTCATCATCGTATTCAATAAGAACTTCGTAACTATACTGACTTCCTAACTGACTTCTGGTTATGTCCATAAGGCGTTTGATGTATGGAGTTCGTTCTCCCATCATTTCAGAATAGTTCATGTTAACATTTATTTTTAACAGTCCTGGAATACATGCAATTAAAACAACTGCGGTTGCAATAACAGTAATCCATTTTTTGTTGATGATTGCTTTTCCCATTGCTTCAACGCGAAGATCTGATTGTGTTGAACCTGCCGTATCTACAAACTTTGGATCGGGTTCTTTGTCTTTTCCGAAACTGTAAAGACAGGGAAGCAAAATCATTGTGTAAACAAAAACAACAAAAACTGCTGCAGCGGTAATGCCTCCAACCCAACGCATAGGTCGTATTCCTGCAGAGAGGAAAGAAAGCATTCCACCCATTGTTGTAACGACGGTAAAGAATAAAGCCCAGCCTGAATCTCGGACGCCCATTACAATTGATTCTTTTCGTTTTCCTGTTTTGCGGAAATGCATTTTGAAACTGTTGATGTAGTGCACTGCATATCCTACTGCCAAAGCCATAGCAAGTAAGACAGTAACAAGAATCATTGTGTTGTTGCCTTTAATGTTAAGCCATGCAGAAAAACCTAGTGTTGTACAAATTGCACCTACTGTTGCAATTGTTGGAACAACTACACCACGGAATGAGCGAACAAAAATTATAAGGAAGAGAAGCATAACTACAAATCCTATTGCAATGCGGCTAACACATTGTTCAATGGTTGCTTTTTCTTCTTCGTATTCAGTGTAAGAAAGACCTGCTGGACGAATGGTCCACTTATCTGATTTAAATTCATCGGAATTAAAAATAGACATTGCTGGTGGAGCAATTTTTTGCATTGCTTCATCAAGACTTTCTGAATACTGCTCCAAATTTACAATAAGCCATGTTTCAGTACAGTCGTCGCTAACTAAGACATTTCGCAAAGATTCGCGACTTAAGATAAAGGCTTTCTTTTCTTCTAACTCTTCTGGATTAGAAGGAACTCCATCTTCGAAGGGACTGGTAACTTCAAAACCGTCTTCGGTGCCAATTGGAACAGAAAGTTCCATAAGAGAAGTAATGCTGTCTGCATAGGGAACTTCGTTTAACAGACGATCGCCTAAACGGTCTATCATATCAAGACATTCGGGGTCAAATACATCGTCTGCGGTAATGTGAGCCATTAGCGTGTCTGTTGAACCAAAAATACTTTCGAAGTGGTCTTGGTTTTTCTTAACGGTATCCCAATTGTCAAACCAGTCTTCTTCACCGTTGTCGAGCTTGAGTCTAGGCAGTCCTAAACATCCCACAAGGGTAATGATAATAAGTCCAATTATAAAACCCCATCTGTGTTTTACTTCAAAGCGTCCGAATTTTTCGAACCAGTCATTGATTTTTTTTACTTGCATAAAAACCTCGCTTTTTACACTGTTAGCTATATCTAACAACTTGTAAGCATAATATGATAACAGCGTTATCTTTGTCAATAGAATTTTATAAAAAAAGATAACATTGTTATCTTTTTTATTGACATTTTTCGTTTTTGAGGCTATACAATAGACTTATGAATGAAGTATTGACAGATACAAAAGTGAAGATTCTAGAGAGCGCACGTAAAGAATTTCTTGAAAAAGGATTTATGAATGCTTCTTTACGAACAATAGCGGCAAATGCTGGTGTTACAACTGGTGCGATGTATCGGCATTTTAGCGATAAAAATGCTCTCTTTTGTGCACTTGTAGATGATGCTATTGATTTTACTGTACAAACGGTTATGAAAGCAGATGTCTTTCATCATGCAGATGTAGAAGATGCTGTTTCGAAGGAACATTTTGCGCAGGAAAAAGAAACTACGAACGAACTAATTACCTATATTTTTAACAATACTGATTCTTTTAAACTGTTACTAACAAAAGCTTCTGGCAGTACACATGAACATTTTCAAGAAGAAATTTGTGACTTATATACAAAAAACTGCACTCAAACATTTAATTGGATGTATAAAAATAAAGTTGCAACAAAAAAAATCGATCGAATGACAATTCACTTTATTGCATCAACTGTAATTAATGCCTTTACAGAAATTATTACACATGACATGACAAAGAAAGCAGCATTTCAGTACATTGAAAACATAGAGGAGTTTACTCGCTACGGAATGATTCACATGTTAGGCATTCCTTGTGATGAACATGAATAATTTGTTGCTTTGATGATGCTGTCAACATTTTGAATTATTGCTTTTGCAATTTCAGGTTTATTCATTGTGTAAATGTGAATGCCTCTTACTCCGTTTGAAATTAAATCAATTATCTGATCTGTAGCGTATGCAATTCCTGCTTGCATCATTGCTTCTGGAGAATTTCTAAAACGATCACAGATTGCAAGTAACTTTCGGGGAATGTATGCGTTTGACAGATCGACCATTCGACTTACTTGATTTGCGTTTGTTATAGGCATTATTCCCGCAAGAACAGG
>DMQP01000033.1 GCA_003455655.1 Treponema sp.
TTTTCTGTTATGTCTAGTTACAACATGATTAACGGAATCTATGCAAGTCAAAACAAACATCTTCTTAAAGATTTACTTCGCCATACATTCAACTTTGAAGGCATTGTTATTTCAGATTGGGGTGCCGACATAAACAGTCCTGAAAGTGTTAAAGCAGGACTCGATTTAGCTATGCCAGACTCAAAGGGTTACTTTCAAAAAAAACTTTCAGATGCTTTAGATTCAAATGCTATTGAACAAAAAGACATAGACGAAGCCTGCCTTAGATTGGTTACAGCCGCTCTTTTAGCTTCTGAAAAAACAGAGCATAACAAAGTGTCTATTTCGTATGAAGAACAAAATCATACCGCTTTTTCTCTTGCCCTAGATTCAGCAGTCTTATTGAAGAACGACGGTCTGCTTCCCTTGCGAATAGAGGACACAAAACAAAGGCTTATAGTTATTGGTTCACTTGCAAAAAATCCACGCTTCCAAGGTGGCGGTTCCAGTCACATAAATGCAACTTTTACTTCAAGTATTTTAGATGAATTAGAAAAACTGTATTCTGTCATTTATGCAGATGGCTATCTTACTGATTTTACTTCTGAAAAAAAACGCGCAAAGAAAAATGTTCCCCTGCAAAAAAAAGCGCTTGCACTTTTAGATAATGCTCTTAAACAAAATGCAGATACGCCAGTACTTTTTCTTTGTGGTCTTACTGATGCATTTGAAGGTGAAGGCTTTGACCGAACAGATATGCTCCTTCCCCAAGAACAGCTTTCTTTGTATGAAGAAATTGCAAAACGAACAAAACATATTCTTGTGGTAAACATAAGCGGTTCTCCTGTAGATCTTTCCTTTGCACAAAATGCTCGTTCTATTTTACAACTGTATCTTGCGGGACAAGCGTCTGCCAGTGCCTGTGCTTACTTGATTTCAGGAAAAGCAAATCCTTCTGGTCATCTTGCAGAAACATGGCCTTGTCTTTCTAACCTTGCTCCTTCTACATTTATTTCAAAAGAAAAAAACATTTTGTATACAGAAGGACCTCTTGTTGGTTACAGGTATTACGAAACAAAAAAACTTCCTGTTCAGTATGAATTTGGTTTTGGTTTAAGTTACACAAGTTTTGAACTTTCAGACTTTGCAGTAATTCAGAAAAACGAAAAAATAATGGTGACTGTTCAAATAAAAAATACAGGTTCTCTGTATGGGGCGCAAGTTGTTCAAGTGTATGTAAAAAATCCACAAGTTGCTTTGTACGAACGTTCCGCTATTGAACTGGTGGCATTTGACAAAGTGTATCTTGAACCTGGTGAAGAAAAAAAACTTGTTCTTGTTTTGGATGAACATGTATTCTGCGTGTTCAGTTCAAAGAAAAATTCTTTTGCAAAAGTTGCAGGAACCTATACATTAGCTTGCGGTTTTTCAGTGCGAGATCTTCGCTGTAAAAAAGAAATTGCTGTTGAAGGAGAAGCGCTTGAAAATTTAGTTGAATCAGAAAGTGAACGACTGCAAGAACTAAAACGATTGCAAGTTCAGACAACGAAGACTTTGCTTACTTCTTCTGACAGTATGCAGACACTTTCTAAATACAGTTTCTTTGCCCGAACAATACTTCGCTTTATGGAATTGTATATTGTTGTAAGCAGTAAGAGTAAGAAAAAAGAAGACCCTGCAGTAAAAGTTGCGCTACAGGCAATTCGTGAAAATCCAGTTGAAAGTTTAATTAGCACTTCAGGCGGAGCCATAAGCCCATCATTAGTTCAGCGCTTGGTGGCACATGCAAATAAAAAAAGATACTTGAAAAAAGGGCATTTTTTTTCTATAATTTAATCCAAGAAGTTGGTATAACTGTAACAATTCTTTCAAAAGGAGGCTTTTACTATGGACGGTGGCGGTAGTTATTCCGGTGACCAAGGGATACAAGCACTTTTTTTGAAAGGACAGAACTATGATTACTTTATGGCAACAGGAAAACGGTCGGCTTGTCCAAAAAGATGAGGAGGAGTTAGACCTTTCAAAACACACTTGGGTTGATGCACGCATTGTTACGCGAGATGACATTGTTGAGCTTGAAGAAAAATTTGGCATAGATAGCGAACACATGCTCGATATCCTTGACCCAGATGAACTTTCTCGTATTGAAAAAAACGAGGATGCTGATTATACCCTTACTATTATTCGTCTACCTGTTTTTTCTCCTGGTGATGATATTTCCTATTTTTGCGCACCACTGGGCATTATTGTTAAAGAAAAATTCTTCATTACTATTTGCTGGACTGACTGTGATGTTTTGCGAGACTTTGCCGCTAACCGTATAAAAGAACTTTCTTTAGCCGATACAACTGCATTTACCATTCGCTTTTTATCTCGTGCCGATACAACCTTCCTTCGATATCTTAAGGAATTAAATCGTCGCGCAACAAGTATTCAAAACGAAATGTTCCGCTCGGTAGAAAATCAAGAATTTCTTCAACTGTTGAACATTCAGAAGTCGCTGGTTTACTTTGAGACTTCTCTTAAGTCGAATCAGCTTTTGCTTGAAAAATTGCGTAAGACGAGAATCCTTAAACTTGACGAAGAAGACCAGGATTGGTTGGATGACGTTGAAATAGATAACCGTCAGGCTATGGAAATGGCAGATACCTATACAAACATTATGGCACAAATGAATGACGCTTCTGCTTCCCTTATTTCGAATAATTTGAGTATTGTCATGAAGCGTATGACCATTATTTCTTTGGTTCTTATGCTGCCAACCTTTGTAACCAGTTTCTTTGGTATGAATGTTCCGCTTCCTTGGAGTAACGCAGGGTGGGTCGGAATGGTTATGATAAGTGTAATGTGTATTATTGTTGCACTTATAGGCTGGCTTGTT
>DMQP01000086.1 GCA_003455655.1 Treponema sp.
GTTTTTTGATTATCAGAACGAACAAATTCTCCTGTTTGCCAGGTTCCGTAAAAATCATCTTTACCAAAGTTACATGCGGTAAAAAGAAGAGACAAAACAGACAACATAAGTACTGAAACAAGAGCGAATTTTTTGTTTTTCATCATAAAAAGCTCCTTAAAATGAATTTCTTCTATTAAAACAAATAGTTTTGTAAAGTGTAACAAAACGACTAGCCTTTGTCAATTGAAGTATTTTTTGCTTCATTCCACAAAGCAAGCATTTGTTCAAGTGAAGTAGGACTATTTTCCTCTACATGCGTATAACGATTGTAAAATTTTTTTAGCGAACGACTCAATGCTGCATCAGGAGAAACAGAACACTTTTTGCAAACTGCAACAACCGAAAGCAAAAGGTCTCCCAGTTCTTCTTCAATAGCAGAAGAGTCATTTTGTTCAAGGGCTTGCCTAACTTCTTGCGTTTCTTCACTTACTTTTTTAAGTGCATCGAAGGCAGTGGGCCAGTCAAAACCTTTAGACGCAGCTTTCTTAATGTATTTAAATGCTTTTAAAAGTGGCGGAAAAGATGCAGGCACTTCATCTAAGACAGATTTTTTTTCACGACCTTCTACGGTATGTTTTATTTGATCCCACTGTTCTTTAACCTGCTCTTTTGTGTCTAAATGTTTACTCTGTTCCCCAAAGACATGGGGATGACGGCGTACTAACTTTTGGTGCATTTCATCTGCAACTTCAGCAAGGGTAAAATCACCACGCAGTTCATACAAATAAGATATGAAAATTACATTATACAAAACATCGCCCAGTTCTTCTTTTGCATGAGAAGCATCTTCTTGACTTATTGCATCAACAGCTTCAAAGGTTTCTTCAATAAGATATTGCCGCATTGTAAGAGGAGTTTGTTCTCTGTCCCAAGGGCAGCCGTCTTTTTGCATAAGACGCTTTGCTATTTCGTACAAACTGAACAGAGCTTCTTTTGTCTCACTCATTTTGTAACCTCAGGAATTACTTTCTTTTTACTCCACTCTTTTAAAAGATTTGATGGGTCTTTAGCAGAAAGAATTTTTGTAAGCAGTTCGTTAGCAGAAACAAACATTTGTGACAAAACTATTTTTTCGTCTGAAGTAAAATGTCCTAGCACATAAGAGGCAACGTTTCCATCAGTGCATTTTCCAATGCCTAACCTCATGCGCCAAAAGTCAGCGCTTGCTAATTTTTCTTTTGTGGAACGAAGACCATTGTGTCCTCCTAAACCGCCGCCAAACTTTAGGCTGAGTGTTCCCGGAGGTAATTCAATTTCATCATGAACAACAAGAACTTGCTCTGGTGTAATTTTAAAAAAATGAGCGGCTTCAGAAATCGCTTCTCCACTTAAGTTCATATACGTAAGCGGTTTTATAAAATGAATTTTTCGCTCAACTCCAGGCAATATATTTTCGCAAGAAGCATATTCTGCTTTAAACTTTGACATCCAAGACAGACTCTTTGCAAAAGGCATTTGATCTGCAAAGAGCCATCCTGCATTGTGTCTTGTATCAGCATATTGCTGTCCGTAGTTACCTAAAAACGCTACCAGTTCAATCATGCTTTGAGTGTATCACATTATTTTTTACGATTCAATCGGAGCGAATTTGCAACACACAACATCATTACACCAACATCACCAAAAATTGCAAGCATCATATTAGTAATGCCCAACATGCTTAAGACCATGATTGCAACTTTAACACCAAGAGCAAGCACAATGTTCTGCCAAACAATGCGCATTGTCTTTTTACTCAGTTTTACAGCAAGTGCAACTTTAGAAGGTTTGTCATCCATAATGACTACATCGGCAGCTTCAATAGCAGCGTCACTTCCTATTCCGCCCATAGCAATACCAATGTCTGCACGTGTTAAAACAGGAGCGTCATTTATACCATCACCCACAAATGCAACAGAAGAATTTGTTGCCTTTTGTGAAAGCAAGGTTTCAATACAAGTAACTTTATCTTGTGGTAAAAGTTGCGCATGAACTTCATCCAAACCAATTCTTTCTGCAACAAGAGAAGCTGCACTTTCGGTATCGCCAGTTAAAAGCACTGTCTTTTTTACACCTTGTTTTTTTAACAAAGCAACAGCTTGTACTGCATCTTCTTTTGCAACATCGCTTATAATAATGTGCCCCGCATATTCTCCGTTAACAGCAACATGAACAATCGTTCCTCTGTCGTCTTCATGGCAAGCTTTTATTCCACTCACTCCCGAATTTTCCATAAAACGAAGTGAACCTGCAATAACTGTCTTTCCTTCCACAACTGCTCGAACACCATGACCACTTATTTCTTCTGCATTTTCCAAGCGAAGATTTTCACAAAAAGCACAATGATGTACAACTTTTAATGAACGAGAAATAGGATGTTTAGAATAGTATTCTGCATGAGTTGCATAGGCTAACAGTTCGTCTGCACTCACTTTTTCTGGGTTAACAGGATGCACTGCAGTTACTTCAAAAACGCCTTTAGTAAGAGTTCCGGTTTTATCAAAAACAGCGACAGACATTTTTGACAGCAACTCAAGATAAGTTGAACCTTTTACCAAAACACCATTACGAGAAGCAAGCCCAATTCCTGCAAAGAAAGTAAGCGGAACAGAAATAACTAATGCACAGGGGCAAGAAACAACAAGGAACATTAACGCTCGGTAAATCCAAGTGTTCCATTCTGCTTTGAAGAAAAGAGGCGGAACAAGAGCAACTAAAAGTGCTAACAAGCAAACCACTGGTGTGTAGATTTTTGAAAAGCGTGAAATAAATTTTTGAGCCTTTGCTTTTTTTTCTTGGGCATGTTCCACAAGATCAAGCACACGACTAACGGTACTTTGAGCGAAGGGTTTTGTTACTTTAATTTCAAGAACACCACTCTTGTTTACCGAACCTGCAAAAATTTCTGAACCAACAAGCACTTCGCGAGGAACTGACTCTCCCGTAAGAGCAGATGTATCTACAAAAGAAGAACCGGTAACTACAACGCCATCAAGAGCAACTCTTTCTCCGGGAGCAACACAAATTATTTCACCAACATTTACAGACTGTGGGTCTACAGACACAAAGGTGTCATTTCGTTTAACATTTGCAGTGTCGGGCCGAACATCCATAAGTTTACGAATAGAACGCTTTGAACGTCCAACCGCTTTTCCTTCAAGATATTCTCCTAACTGGAACAAAATCATAACCGCAACAGCTTCTGGATACTCGCCCATACAAACAGCACCCACAGTTGCTACAGACATTAAAAACTCTTCTCCAAAGAATTCTCCATGCAGCAAATTTTCTACTGCTTCCCGAAGAACACTTAAGCCAACTAAAAGATATGCGGCAAAATACAAAACAAGGCTTACAGCCTTTATGTACAAAAGCCCATTGTCGTTTCCAAAGACAGAAGTGCACCAGGTAGAAAGTGGTGTAAACTTTGACACAAAAAGAGCAAGTGCAAATAAGACTGCAGAAATAAGTATTTTTGATAAAGCCGAAAGTTTTGAACTATGTTCATGTTCGTGATGATGGCAACACTCACAGCCATCTTCGTCATCGTCGTCATCTTCGTCATGATGGTGGTGGTGACATTCGCACTCATCATCGTCGTCATCTTCGTGGTGGTTGTGATGGTGATGTTCATGCTCCTCGTGTTCAACATGTTCATGAACATGTTCATGCTCTTTTTCTTCTAACTCTATTTCTTCATCCTTTTCGCTCATCTATGTTGCCTCCTTATTTTTCTTCCATTACATGCTCAAGGCCAATGTTGATAATAGAACGCACATGACTGTCTGCCAAAGAATAAATCTGAAGCTGACCTTCACGCTCACTTTTTACCAAACCAC